>JANXWM010000092.1 GCA_025351145.1 Chitinophagaceae bacterium | reverse complement strand
CACCGGTGTTTCCTTTGCCGCCAACGATATCGCCCTGTGCATAAATGATGGCAATCTTATCGTCGCCGTTATCCTTTGAGTAGTCAACGGCTTTGGCATATTTGCCAAGCGATATAAAATTGATTTTATCTGTTTTTTTCTGGCCAAGTTTTTTTAGCAATTCTGTTTTTACTTCATCATCGTATTTTAAACCGTCAACTAATTTATACTTCAATGCATCGTAAGCTGTTCTTATGTTTCCGTTGATGGCCAACTGGTGCAGTGTTGCGGTATCAATTCCTCTTGCTGTTGCGGTTTGCTGTAAAAAATTACTGTAGAGATCATTCAAGAGATCGGTGGACTGTATGCGGTTGGCGTCGCTCATTTTGGTAAAACGAAAAGGCTCGGTGGCGCTTTTAAATTTACCCGCATAAAATACCTGTGGTTCTATGCCGAGTTTATCGAGCAGCCCTTTCATAAACATGAGCGTAATGGAGAAACCATCCCAGTCAATACCGCCATTCGGGTGGCAGTATAATTTATCTGCGGCTGTAGAAACGTAATATGATTTTTGGTCCAAAGCTTCGCCGTAAGCATACACAAACTTTTTGCTCTGTTTAAAATCGAGCACTGCTTTGCGCAGTTCTTCGCTTGTAGCAAAACCGTTTGCATTATAGCCTGCTTTTATATAAATGCCTTTAATAGTTGTGTCTGTTTTGGCGTAGTGCAGCATTCTTACTACATCGTATAAGCCGGGGCCGTTGTCAGCTTCGTCGCCGGTTAAAGATGCAAGAGGGTTATCTTTACCCTGTTCGTTGTAAGTTGAGCCAAGGTCGAGCACAAGTATGCCTTTGGAACCCAAATCCGGTTTTGATGGCTGCAGTGCTGCACCAATAATCCACACACCAACAATTACAGCAATAACAGTGAAAATGATCAATGCTAAAAACGACGCGAAAAATAATTTAATAAAAGTCTTCATAGTTCCCACTTTGTGCATCTCAAAAATAAAGATATTTGATGCTTTTTATCCTTTCAAATTATGAATAAGGTATACCTGCTGACAGGCGGCAATTTAGGTAACAGATTGCACAATGTAACATTGGCAAGCCAATTAATACAACAATACTGCGGAAATATTATAAAGCAGTCATCTGTTTATCAAACTGCTGCATGGGGTTTTGAAGAGCAGCCCGATTTTTATAACCAGGCCCTGTGCATTACCACCAGTCTTTTGCCTGGGCAACTAATGATTGAATTACTTTCCATCGAAAATAAAATGGGAAGGGTGCGGGATGTAAAAATGGGCCCACGCACTATTGACCTTGATATGCTTTTATACAACGATTTAATTATGGATACCGCGCAGCTTACCCTGCCGCATCCCCGAATGCAGGAGCGCAGGTTTGTGTTATTGCCAATGGCAGAAATTGCAGCAGATATTGTTCACCCGCTGCTGCAAAAAACAATTGCGGAATTATTGAGGGATTGCAAAGATTCTTTGGATGTGTATAAAATTGAAACAGTTTAGAATTTGCAGGTGTTATTTTTGAGGAAGGTTGATGAGCTTTAGGGCTGTTGAAAGCTGAAAAATATTCAACAGTACAAGAGTGCGACGCAATGGAAGCTTTATAGAAATTCTTTAGCCGGGTTCAAAAAAAATCTCATAAAAAATCTGGATAGCTGATGAAATATCATTTCATAACTGTTGAAGGAAATATTGGTGCGGGTAAAACCACACTTGCCCATTTGCTGTCGCGCAAACTCAATGCCCGTCTTATTTTAGAGGAATTTGCCGACAACCCTTTTCTGCCAAAATTTTATGAGAACCAGCAGCAATACGCATTTCCGCTGGAGCTTTTTTTTATGGCCGAAAGGTTTAAGCAGTTGAAAGATATGCTGCACACAAAAGACATGTTTCAGAGCGTAACGGTAAGCGATTATCTCTTTACAAAATGCCTGTTGTTTGCAAAAGTAAATTTGCCCGAAGAAGAGTTTCGGCTGTACCAGAAACTGTTTGATATTATTCAGCAGCAGGTCATCTATCCCGATATTTTAATTTACCTGCATGCGCCGGTGCAGCAACTGCAGCGCAACATTAAAAAACGGAACCGTGTTTATGAACAGGGCATACACGATGATTATCTTTTTTCGCTTCAGGAAACCTATACCAGTTATATAAAACAGCATCATATAAAAACCATTTTTATAGATGCCAGCAATGCAGATTTTTTGGACAATGAAAAGCACCTGAAAGTAGTGCTCGATGCGCTTGAAAGCGATTTGGGCGAAGGCCAGCATTACTTTACGCTGCCATAATTTTTTTGAGGCAGACAGAAGTATTTCATGGCATCGTCTCTTGCGTTCTTAATCCCGTATGTTTCATCGGGACGCACACTTATACTTTCTAAAATTGATTGAGCTCTCAACAGCCAGCGGGCACCAGAACAATCATTATCTTTAACTCATTCATGGAAAATACACAGCAAAAAAAAGATCCATTAATTTCAGTGAGAATACCTGAGTACCGCAACCTGATGATTGGCCGTTTTATTTTCATTGCAGGTTTGCGCATGATGGGTACACTTGTTGGCTGGTGGATTTACAACCTCACCAACGACCCGCTTGCAATTGGGCTTATAGGTTTATCAGAAGTTGTTCCCGCAGTTTCACTCGCATTATATGCAGGCCACGTAATTGATTTAGCCGAAAAAAGAAAATTAATGCTGCAGGGTGTAGTGTATTATTTTCTCTGTGCGTTAATATTATTGTTGCTTTCTTCTCATTACGCCTCAGATAATATCAGTAACCACTGGATTGCGCTCTGTGTATATGCGGTTATTTTTTGTACCGGTATTATACGTGCTTTTACTGGTCCTGTTTTCGCCGTGCTGGTAGGTTATATTGTACCAAAAGAAATATTGCAAAATGCCATTACCTGGAACCAGGGAATATGGCTCAGTGCTTCGGTTACGGGCCATGCAATGGGCGGTTTGCTCATCGCCTATATAAATATTAACGGAACACTCGCCGTTATCTGCAGTTTAATTTTTGTTTCATATTTTATATTGTTTTTGCTAAAACCAAAAGCATCATTAACCAACCCGGGAGAAAAAACAACCTGGGACAGTGTAAAAGAAGGCCTTGCATTTGTGTTTAAAACAAAGGAAGTACTTGGCGCATTATCACTCGATTTATTTGCTGTTCTTTTTGGCGGCGCAGTTGCCATGATACCCATTTATGCAAGGGATATCCTTAAAGTTGGTGCAACAGGTTTTGGCTGGTTAAATGCCGCTACAGACATGGGTGCCATTTGCGTGGTAATCATGTTAACAGTGTTCCCGCTGCAAAAGCAGCAGGGCAAAAAATTAATGTTTGCCGTGGCTGGTTTTGGC
>JANXWM010000779.1 GCA_025351145.1 Chitinophagaceae bacterium | reverse complement strand
AATAAAATTGTTGCTGAGATAAAGCGAATCCATAAAATCACCTAGTACATAGACATTTCCGGAAGCATCTGTTTCCACATCATGTGTATCATCTTGTTCTGAAGCATCGGTAAAAGAGTTGGCCGTGACAGCAACCCCATTGGGTTCCGGCTTTGTCCATTGCCAGGTTTGGGCAGAGAGTTGTAATGTGCCAAGCAGCATTGCTGCAATAAAAAAGTAAATCGCTTTCATACTATAGATTTTGTTTTGGTTTATTGATTCTTTTTTTCCAGCTTTTTAATAATAATTTGGCTTCCGTTGCGTCGCACTCTTGTACTGCGTATCTATTTTCAGCTTTGGGCCGTGGTGCTTACGTTTTGCATATTTGCAACCATTTAAATGGGCAGCCTAAAGCTGAATAAATAACGAAACGTACAAGTGAGTGACACAACAGAAGCCCAACAGCATTACGCTGCCGGGCTAACAATTTTTTTATTCCTTTACCAGTTTTACCATCCTTGTTTCATTGCCATTAACCAGCTTAACAAGATATACTCCTGCTGCTAAATTTTGTACAGGCAATGTAACCTGACCTGCATTTACGCCATCTTTTTTCCAAATTATTTTGCCCACAAAGTCTGTAATTGTAACCGATGCATTTTTAACTGCCCCGCTTATAACCATTACTGCATTTGATTTTGCAGGATTGGGTTGTATGGATAGCTGTATGCTGTTTGAATTATTAACAGCAGATACTGTTTCGCTGCTGAATGCAAAAGCGGCTGCTGTTTTAAACTGCTGTATGGGTGAATAAGGAGAAAAACTAACCACAGAATTGTTATTGCATTTTGTGGCTATACGCCATTGATAAATAGTATTTACAGTTAACCCTGTTAAGGCTGCACTTACCGCAATTGCCGGTGCCTGAAGTGTTGTCCACGCAGTAGTTCCTTTAATGCGGTATTGTACTTTATAACCTGCTGCACAGCCCACAGCCGCCCAGTTAAGTGTGGCAGTTGTGCCGGTAATACCGGTGCTGCTTAAACCTGAAGCTGTGGCAGGGCAGGCGACAGATAGTGTATAGCCTGTGTCGGCATAAGCAAAATAATTAAAGCCTGTAAGCAAAGTATCTGTACTCCTAATGCGTATTTTATAGCCACTGCTGCCTACTGCAAGAGAAGTGGGTATGGTTGCCCTTATACTGCCTGTACCTGTTGACTTAACAGTGCCAATAATTGTAGGTGTTGTAAAATCTCCGCTGGCATTAGACAACTCTGCTGTAAACCTGTTTGTGCCTGAAAACGTTAAGCCAGTTGATGTAAATGGAACAGTTATACTGCAACCCGGCATAACCTGCTTTGCGGAGAGTGCACCAACATGTATATATTGATCTTTTAGTTTACCAAAGAAAAGGTTATGAGTGCCTGAATTAGGATTATTGTAAGTGCCATTGAGATTACCTAAGGTAGTAATACCAACACTGTAATAACCTGACGTATAAATATTATCATTAAAAGCTTTTACCGCAAAGCCCTCCATAAAGCCATACTGACCAGAAAAAGATGTTACCCATTGAAAATTTCCGTCTGTAGTTGCTTTGGAAATATAATATTCAATTGGTCCGCCGTTATTGGGAGAGGTAGGTTTTACGGTAAGATCAGAAAAATACCAGGGATGTCCTAAGTAGGTAAAATTTCTATTGCCTCCGGAAATATATAAGGAGTTATTTGCAAAATGAACACTGTATGCGGAACCCTGGTAGCTTGCAAATCCTTTATGCCAGATTAGGTTTCCGGAATTATCCAGTTTTACCAAATAGGTATTGGTTTTATCGATGGGTACTGTATCCCCTAATACCACACCGGTACCATAGATATTTGTTAAGGCATATACATTATTAGCATTATCAGTTGTCAGCAAATCAGGATTACCAACGCCGCCTGCCAATGTATTTGAACTGCCATTGTATAACTCTTTTACGAAATCCCAGGTACCTGTTGAAGAGATTTTTGCAATAAAAGTTGACCAACTATTTGTACCATTCTTTATATATGTGGTTGTATGAAAAATATTTGAACCAAAAACACAACTATCACTTGTAAGGCCATATATAAAAGCATTCCCGTTATTATCTGTAACAATGCTGTTGCAATCATGCGATACAGGAGAATTAAAAGTATTGGCGGCATAGTTTGACCATTGAAGAGTTCCTTCACTATTCATCTTAAAAACAATAAAAGCATTATTATTCGTAGGTGGTGCAACCGGAATGTTATTACTGCCTACAGCTATGAGATTAGCGTAGTTGCCACCATATAAAAGCTCGCAGATGATATTATTGTTTTTATCGCTTGTAATTAGGGGATTGTATTGTGTAGTGTAAGGACTACTATAAACTCCATTAAAACAGCTTTGCGCTGTTCCGAGCTGATTCCATACAATATTTCCGCTGCTATTAAATTTTGTGACGAAATAACCTATCTCATTGGTTACTGAATTGAAGTTAAAACTGCCAATACTATAGGAGCGAACCAACCCACTTTGTACTCCGGTTGTGCAATCATAACTACCACTTTGAAAGCCACTGGGAATATACCTGCCAGTAATAAAAACTCCCTGTGCATTTACAGTAAGGTCAGTTGCCCTGATGCTATTGCTGTAATAGATGTCGGGTGTATAGGTAGGTATGATTAATTTGTACCAAAGCATGCTGCCGGTACTGTCATATTTAGCCAAATAACTTCCATTGCCCCGGGTAATAAAATTGTTGCTGAGATAAAGCGAATCCATAAAATCACCTAGTACATAGACATTTCCGGAAGCATCTGTTTCCACATCATGTGTATCATCTTGTTCTGAAGCATCGGTAAAAGAGTTGGCCGTGACAGCAACCCCA
>JANXWM010000744.1 GCA_025351145.1 Chitinophagaceae bacterium | reverse complement strand
ACTGCGAGCCGGGCAACAGTTTTGTGGGCGGCGGTTTATGGATGCCCGAAGTTGACGGGCTGAAAAAACTGCGACAGGAAATTGATTACAATTTTGATGATTTTAAAAAGATCATTGGCAATAAAAAGTTTATTGCTACTTACGAAAAACTGGGTGACAGTGAAGGCACAAGTTTAAGCCGTCCGCCAAAAGGTTATGAAGCGGATAACCCCGCCATTGAATATATAAAAATGAAAAGTTTTGTTGCCATGATGCCGGTAACAGATGCAGAGCTTACTGATAAAAACCTGGTGAAAAAAATAGCCGGTGCATTTGAAGCTTTGCAGCCTTTTATTGCTTTTATCAACCACGCATTAGAAGGTTGATGCGTTTTATAATTCGGTGACCTGGATTTTTATATCGTGCGGTGCAAACTCATCGCCGCCAAAATATGGATACAATTTATAGCGTGTATAATTTCCCGAACAATGCCGGGGAACAGAAGTTGTGATTCCGTTTACTTCAAATGTATAGCTATCCGCCAAACAGGTTATCCGGCATTTGATAACGCTGCCGATTTTTGCCGTAGTAATTTCATTCATCAGCATAACACCATCGTTGTGTACAAAAGAAAAAATGCGCAGCGAATCTTTGCTCCAGCGCCATCCTACACGTGCACTGTTGATGAGGTGCTGATCGTTACAATCAGAAAAGCCGTAGAGCTTATTAATATCATCCTGGTTTAGGGGATCAATTGTTGTATAAATGCAGGAACTATCAAATACAGCTTTAAAAGTTACCTGGCTTTGTGTGGTGAATGTTAATGGATTTGGTTTGCAGTACTGGCTGCCCTTGGGTATTAGATAGGTTTTGGTTTTACCGGCTGCAAGGCTGTTTTCTTCAGCCTGGCTTTGAATTACAGAATTATTGATTTCAGTTTTGGGTTTGGTGCAGGTTATGTTGAAAACGGCCATAGCAGCAATAGCCACAGTAATGAAATTGCTTTTCATTTTGATATTGGTTTTAAGAAGCCAAATTACCAGTTAAGCAAGAGCTATAAAATTTTATCAGATTTACATTTATCCAGATCAGTTATAATTCAAATTCTGCCTTTACATTCTTTGACAGTGACTTTACGATAAGATCATAAGAATCATCGATCATTTCTTTTAGTAAAGCATTTGATAAACGTCCATCGGCAATAACTGTGTTCCAGTGTTTTTTATTCATGTGGTAACCGGGTTGTATGGCATCGTATTGTTCCCTTAATTCAAGGGCTTTTTCGGGGTCGCATTTTGCATTAAACTGCAGCGGGTTATTTTCTAAACCCGCGAGTAAAAATATTTTGCCACCTACTTTAAATACAAGCGTGTCTTCGCCAAAAGGAAAACTTTCCTCCACGGCTTTCTTTGATAAACAATATTCACGTAGTGTTTCAATATTCATTCCTTAAAAATAAAAAATGTGCCTGATAAAACTACCAGGCACATTACATTTAATTAAAAAAAATATTAACCGAGTAAGTTCACACTCATCAAATACTCTGCTATCTGTATGGCATTTGTAGCCGCACCTTTACGCAGGTTATCGCTAACGATCCACATGTTTAAAGTGTTGGGTTGCGTTTCATCGCGGCGCAGCCTGCCTACAAAAACTTCATCTTTTTCATGCGCCCATAAAGGCATTGGATACACCTGATTGGCAAGATCATCCTGCACGATAACACCGGGAGAATTACTTAAAATATTTTTCACTTCGTCAAGATCAAAATCATTTTCAAATTCAACATTCACACTTTCGCTGTGGCCGCCCACAACGGGAATACGAACGGTGGTTGCGGTAACACGAATGCTGTCATCACGCATAATCTTATTTGTTTCTTTCACCATTTTCATCTCTTCTTTGGTGTAACCATTATCAAGAAACACATCAATCTGCGGGATCACATTCAGGTCAATCGGGTATTTGTAAGCCATATCTCCTTCAATACCTTTTCTTTCGTTCATCAACTGGTCAACAGCTTTTACGCCGGTACCGGTAACACTTTGATAAGTGCTTACTACAATTCTTTTTATGCCATATTTTTTATGCAGCGGATTTAGTGCAACCACCATTTGAATAGTGCTGCAATTAGGGTTTGCAATAATTTTATCTTCTGCTGTTAATGCGTCTGCATTTATCTCGGGTACCACTAATTTTTTTGTGGGATCCATGCGCCATGCGCTGCTGTTATCAATCACTGTAATGCCTGCTGCCGCAAACTTTGGCGCCCACTCCAGTGAAGTGCTTCCACCGGCTGAAAATATTGCTACGGCTGGTTTTGCGGCTATGGCATCCGTCATGCTTACTACCTTATACCTGGCGCTTTTAAATTCTACTTCCTTACCAACAGATCTTTCTGATGCTACCGGAACCAACTCCGTAACGGGGAAATTTCTTTCGGCCAAAACCTGCAACATTTTTGTACCTACCAGGCCTGTTGCGCCAACTACTGCTATTTTCATTTGATGGGGTTTTTAATTATTGTTTTATGGTTATACATTTTATGGGCCAAACTATATTACTACTATCATCGTTCCTTGCGTCGCACTCTTGTACGTTCTGAATATATTTCAGCAATGTGTAATTCCCTGCCTTTTTTCTTATACCCCTTCAGGGGCCGGGGGCGTCAAAAAAAAACCTTCCTGTTTAAAGGAAGGCTTTTAGTTATGTTTATCATACATGAACGTTACGCAGCTTCCCCTGTTGAGAAATGTTTCTTTGTATGTTTTGTATGTTTCATTGTTTTGTTCATTGCGCCGCGAAAATAACAACGAAAAAAATCTGTACCAAAAATTTTTATACGGTTGCCGAAAATTATAAGCGTACGTTCATTAGCAATGCCTACCTAACAATATGGTTGCTGCACTGGAAGTGCTGAATAAAGTTATGACCGTACAAGAGTGCGACGCAACAAAAGTTCAATTCATAATCTGCTGCCTGGCCAATAAAAAAAGAAAAGCACCAACTTTTTTGCTGATGCTTTTCTTTAAAAAATATTTTCAAATTTTTATTACCAGATTTTTATGCGTTTATCTGCGGGTACAAACATTTTATCGCCTTCTTTAATATTGAATGCGGTATAAAATGGAGCAAAGTTCATGAGCGGACCGTTTACGCGGTACATAGCCGGCGAGTGTGGGTCTACGTTGATTAACATGCGGGCATACTCATCTTTTTCTTTGCTTCTCCAAATTTGTGCGAAGGATAAAAAGAAACGCTGATCGGGTGTATAGCCATCTATGCGGGTAGTATCCTGGCCCTGCTTCGTTATTTTAAATGCGTCGTAGGCAATGTTGATGCCACCAATATCGGCCATGTTTTCGCCTGTTGTAAGCGAGCCGTTTATGTGAACAGAATCTAATACAACAAATGAGTTATACAGATCAATAACCTGTTTTGATTTTGCTACAAACTTTAAACTGTCGTTCGTGCTCCACCAGTTTTTAAGGTTCCCATCTTTATCGTACTGAGCGCCCTGGTCATCAAAACCATGCGTCATTTCGTGGCCTATTACCATACCAATTCCTCCGTAATTAATTGCATCATCTGCTTCCGGATCGAAGAATGGGAACTGCAAAATACCGGCAGGGAAAACAATCTTATTAAAGTTAGGATAATAGCCCGCATTGATGGTTGGCGGCGTCATATCCCATTCTGTTCTGTCAACAGGCTTGCCCACTTTGCTTAACTGGTACTGATAATCATTTTTTGAGCAGGAAATAAGGTTATCGAAATACCTGCCTTTATCGATGGTTACCTTGCTGTAATCCCGCCACTTATCAGTATAACCAATTTGTTTTAAGAATGCATGCAATTTATCAACAGCAATTTTTTTGGTACCGTCACTCATCCAGTCGAGTTTATTTATTCTTGCTTCAAAAGCAACCTGCAGGTTATTCACCAATTCGAGCATGCGTTTCTTTGCATCCTCAGTAAAATATTTTTTTACATAGAGCTGGCCGAATGCATCGCCGAGGTTGTTATCGGTGTTTGATACCATTCGTTTCCATCGTGTTTTTATTTCCTGCTGGCCGTTTAATGCTTTACCTACATAATCGAAACGTGCATTTACAAAAGCGCTGCTTAATGCCCCGGCTGCATCGTTCAATACATGAAAGCGCAGGTACGTTTTCCATGTATCAAGTGGGGTTGTTTTGAGTAATTCATTAACTTTTGCATAAAATGCGGGCTGGCCAACATTTACAGAATCTGTCTTTACACCAAGCGTATTCATTAACGAAACCCACCCGAATGCGGGCATTCTTTTATCAAGTTCGGGTACCGACATTTTATTGTAATTGCTTTGGGGGTCGCGCAACTGCACATTGGTTTTATGACTTGTTGCAAACTGTTTTTCGAGTACATACAAAGCCTGCATTTTTTTAGCTGCTGTTGCAGAATCATCCCCGGTTAGGGTAAATATTTTTTGTATGTAAGTTTGATAAGCAGCTACTACAACTTTGGTTGCTGCATCTGTATTAAAATAATAATCACGTTCGGGCAAACCCAGACCACCCTGGTAAAAGCCGGCAATATTCATTGAACTGTTTTTATCATCCGGGCCTATACCAAAACCAAAGAGCAGGTTATTGTTCATTGTTTGCTGCTCAGCCACAAACTGCATAATACCATTAACATCTGTAATCGCTTCTATTTTTTGCAGGTAAGGTTTTACAGGATCGTATCCCAATTTTTCGATCGTGGCAGAATCCATGCCCGAAGCATAAAAGTCACCTACTTTTTGTTCAAGGCTGCCTGCTGCATTATTTTGTTTTGAAACTTCATCCAGAATATCTTTCTGGTGATCGAGTGTGCTGTTATACAAATCGAGGAATGTTCCGACTTCAGATTCGGTGGGCGGTATCACAGCCTTTTTGATCCAGCCTCCATTTACAAACTCAAAGAAATTATCGCCTGCTTTTGCAGAGGAATCCATTGCCGTAAGATCAAGGAATTCTTTTTCTTTTCCCGTTGTCGTTTTGGTTGATGTATTGCATGAACATACAGCTAATGAAAGCAGGATAAATCCAGCTATAGCCAATTCGTTTCTTTTCATAATGCTGACTTTTAATTAGGAGGTGAAAATAAAAAAACTTCCCGCAGTGAGAAGTTTTATATGATGAGTAACATTCTGCATGTATAAAAGGCTATACCAATGCAATATCAAAGTTTACCAGCTGCACAAACTCCTGCAGCCTTGTATCTATGTCGGCTTTGGTAATTTCTTTTAAACGCGTAGCGCCAAATTTTTCTACACAAAAACTCGCCATGGCACTGCCAACGATAATAGCTGTTTTCATGTTTTCAAAAGAAATGTTCCTGGTTTTTGCAAGGTGCCCTATAAAGCCCCCGGCAAAAGTATCACCTGCCCCGGTGGGGTCAAATACATCTTCTAAAGGAAGCGCCGGTGCAAAGAAAACTTTGTTGTTATGAAAAAGCAATGCACCATGTTCACCCTTTTTAATGATAAGGTATTTGGGGCCCATGGTTAATATTTTATTGGCTGCTTTTACCAACGAAAATTCGCCTGTTAACTGTCTTGCCTCACTGTCGTTTACCATTAAAACATCAATCATGGTAAGTACTTCTTTTAAATCTTCAAGAGCTACTTCCATCCAGAAATTCATTGTATCGAGTACAATGAGTTTCGGCCTTATTTTCATTTGCTGAATTACACTTTTTTGCAGGGCCGGCATAAGGTTACCAAGCATTAAAAATTCGGCACCCTGGTAGCTTTCGGGAATTACCGGGTTAAAATCTGCAAGTACATTTAAATCGGTTATCAATGTATCACGTGTGTTCATATCCATGTGATATTTGCCGCTCCAGAAAAACGATTTTTTATCAGGGATAACTTCTACGCCTTCCAGGTTTACACCACGGGCTGCAAGCTGGTCCAGTTCTTCCTGCGGAAAATCGTAACCTACAATTGATACCTGCTTTACATCTTTTACAAAGTTGCTTGCGGTGTAAGCAACATAAGTTGCAGAGCCGCCAATAATTTTATCCTCTTTACCAAAAGGTGTTTCAATAGCATCAAAGGCCATGGTGCCAACTACAACTAAAGACATATTTTTCTGTTTTTTTAACGGCGGCAAACCTATTGCATTTGAAGGAAACAGGAGAGATTATTTTGGTACGGGCATTGGTACATTTGGCATCGCCTGTTGTGTCACTCACTTGTACGTTCGGAACAATTATCAACTATTCCCACCAACGAAAAAAAGCTGCGTAGAAATAAAGGATGTAAGCCATAAGCCTGCAGCTGAAACCATTGCTGCAGTAAAAGAGTGCGACGCAAGTAAAGCTTAATAGCTGATACTTAGTTTGGTTAAAAAATGAGTTATATATAAGCTGACATTAAATTATCTTTTAATACATATTAAAATATACTTAAGCAGGCAGCTAAAAAATTACCCTCGCTGAATTAATGCGTAATATGTGTTTGTTATTAAAAAAAATTAATCCCACCCAATCCATTTAATATGAAGACCGTAGTAATAACTATCTCGGTATTATTATCTCTATGTGCTAAATCCCAAACACAGTTTGGGGTTCTCGTTAGCTTTCCCGATTCGTCAAATACAAGCAGCAACATTATTGATGTTACCAATGAGTTGGGAGCAAAATGTGTAAGGCAAACTTTGGTAATGAATGGTTGGGACGGAACATCTAACAGGTACGACCAGTTTAGATCTGCAGGCTATAAAATTTTACTCAATGTTAATTATGGCAACCCGGTTGTGGCACCTATTCCTTTTCCTACTGATACTGTTGCATACAAAGTGCAGCTTTCTTCAATTTTAGACATTCATAGCCCTGAAGTAGTGGTTATTGAAAATGAAGAAATAACTGAAGATTATCACAGCGGGCCAATTGAAGATTATATAAATGAACTGAAAGCGGCAATTGGTATTTGCCATGCAAAAGGCCTTAAAGTTACCAATGCGGGATTGCTTACATCGCCACTATGCATTCTTGTTTACAATGATTATTTAAGCAGGGGATTAAAGGCAGAAGCTGCGGATTTTAAAACCCGGACTTTTAATCCTATCATGTCAAATTATCTTACACATCCCCAGAAAGATTCAGGTCTTGGGCTTAAGGTTGATAAATGTAAAACTTTAATTGCTGCATTTGCAGGCATGAACCTTGACTATGTAAATTTTCACATTGCAGAGATAGTTAACGCCAACGGATACAGTGATGGAAAAACTGCTACGCCAAAAGTTTACCAGGAAATTATTGACTATTTAAAAAAGACCACCGGTAAGGCTGTTATATCGAATGAAATTGCCCAAAAAAACCTTTCGCCTTCTCTTGTAACATCCATGTTAACAGAGTTTAAAAAAACAGGTATTGATTATGCAATTTGGTACAGTGATGAAGGGGATAACCTTATTATTCCTGACTCTGCCTTACACAACTACGATAAAACACTAAGGCTTAACGGGATTGCATTTTCGAATTTTATGATACACAAAACCGCAGATTTATCAAAACCAGGGTTATATGCATCGGCAATAGCAAGCTTCGATACTATTTGTTTAAGCGGGTCAACTCCTCCCAAAGTTTTTACATTAGTGGGCTCATCACTACTCGGGAATAATGTTACCATTGGCCCGTTGCAGGATTTTAATTTTTCAACAAGCAGTGACAGTACCTATAATTCAACATTAACCATAAGTGGTTATGGAAAGTCTTTTACTAAATTGATATACGTGAAAGCTGTTCCAAGCTCTTTAGGTTTTCGCAAAGGCGGTATTCCAATTTACGGTGGAGGTGTTGTTGCTACAAGTGTGCCTGTTACAGCAACAATAATTAACAGCAGCCCTGCCCTTTCAGGAAATATAAGCCCGATATCCTGCTATGGCAACATTAATGATGGAGCAGTTGATTTAACTGCAACAGGTGGTAGCGGAACATTTACTTACAGCTGGACAAGCCCGGATTACCCATTTTACAAATCTGCAACAGAGGATATAACTGATCTAAAGCCTGGAAATTACAATGTTGAAGTTACATCTCAGGGTGGCTGTAAAATAAGTGCCGCTTATGCTGTAATTGAACCAGACAAATTAGATTTCACCGTAATTCAAGATAGCAATATCGTATGTAAAAATGGATCTACAACGGTTACGGTAACTGCAACAGGCGGAACCCTTCCATACAATGGTGCAGGCGTGTTTACAGTTAATTCCGGTACACGTTCATACACAGTTGCCGATACAAAGGGTTGTGCCAAAACTGAAAGCTTTTATGTTCCCAATGGCACAGATGATGGCCCATCTAAACCTTCTGCAATAACAGGTGCCGATGCAGATAGTAAAGGCGTATGCGGGAACGGCAATTATGTTTATTCAATTAATCCTGTGGATAGTGCAACTTCTTATACATGGAAGGCCCCGGATGGTATTACCATAGTTTCTTCCAGTGCAGATGGCACTTCTGCAACCATTAATGCATCTTCTTCTTTTAGCCCCGGTTCGCTAACTGTATCGGCAAATAATACCTGTGGTTCAAGTCCTGTTCAAACAAAAACAATCAGTCAAATTCCTGCTAAACCCGGTTCAATTACCGGGCCTTTAAGCGTTTCAAGAAACAAGACAGGATTGGTGTACAGTGTTTCACCGGCCATACAAGGCCTTACTTATGCCTGGACTGTAAATAATGGCGCAAAAATTACTTCGGGCCAAAACACTGAATCAATAACAGTTACCTGGGGTATTTTCGCCGGAAGAGTTACCGTAAAAGCCGGAAACGATTGTGGCATTTCTAATGGTATATTCCAGGATATCAGTATAACAAAACTTCTATCAGGAAATGGGGGAATAGATTCTGCGGCTGTGGTAACATCATCGTATAATAATTCTTTTACTAACTTATATGCAGTCCCCAACCCTGCAAAGCAAAGTGCTTATATTGTTTTCAATACGGGCGGTGAAAGCAATTATACCATTAAAATAACCGATCTTTCAGGAAAGCTTTTACAGGTGAAACAAGGAACAACTGTGAAGGGTGAAAACAAATCTGTACTTGATGTTCACAATTATGCAGCAGGCATATATATTGTAACAATTGAAAACAGCAAAGGACTTAAAAGAACAATGAAACTGGTAAAAGAATAAATATTTAAAATGATATTTTTAAAACCTGCCGCATAAAGCACCGGCAGGTTTTTTTTAAACGGCTATTCCACAAAAGACCTTCAATTTATTACCTGTTATTTGATTTATATACTTTGTTTACAAACTGCATTACTACTATCATCGCCGGTTGTGTCACTCACTTGTACGTTCGGAACAATAAGCAACAAATGCGAAAGTCAGCAAAGCCTGGCATACAGAAAGTAATGCAACCTCAATTTTTTTTCGGTCTTCGCACTGCCGAATTTCTTCCTTCAGTACAAGAGTGCGACGCAAGTAAAGCTCAATCATAGATCCTTCAGTTGGGCTAAAAAAATACCCATTTTTAATGCTTTCAACTTGCCATAAAAAATACAACATATTGTTTTATTAAAGAACCTGCCTGCTTTACTAATCGCTACTGATATTTATTATCAATTAAATCAAATGCCTGTTAATTAAAAAGGCAATTAAAACCGGTTAAAATATTCTAAGGCTGAATTGAAAGAAGCTACTTGGCAAAAAAATTGCTGAATTTATATTCTATATCCAAATATCTTTTTCAAACTTATCCAATTCTTAATTATGAAAAATCTATTCTTAACGGTTTTTACATTGTTGGCGATATTGTGTAAATCGCAAACCCAATTTGGCACCGCAGTTAGTTTTCCCTCTTCTATTCAGTCCACCAGTAATGATTTTATCGATGTGGCTAACCAGTTAGGTGCAAAATGCATGAGGCAAACTATAATAATGCAGGAATGGGATGGAACTTCTACCAGGTTCGACCAATATGAAGCTGCCGGACTTAAAGTTATTCTGAATGTTAATTATGGTAATCCCGCTGTAGCCCCTCTTCCTTTTATAAAGGATACTGTTGCCTATAAAGCGCAGTTATCA
>JANXWM010000738.1 GCA_025351145.1 Chitinophagaceae bacterium | reverse complement strand
AAAACCTGTTTCATCTGTTTGCAGTTTAGTAATTGTTTTCTGGGTATTGTTATCAATCAGCTCCACCGTGCAGGGAATATTTTTATTTGTTGCCGCATCAGAAACAGTGCCCTGCACGTATAATGTTCTGGCGGGCCTTATATCTTTTCGCAGTTGAAATTTATATAGATCAAGCCCGCCTCTTGTATCGGCACGGTCGCTTGCATAGTAGGCTGTAACAGCGTCTGCCGCAATAAATAAACTTCCTTCGTTTTCTATTGTGTTAATTGGATAGCCCAGGTTTTCCGGATTGCCCCATGTATTGGAAGTATCCTTCCTCGTTAGATAAATATCTGTGCCACCATACCCAGGCAACCCGCTCGAAGTATAATAAAGTGTGCTGTTATCGGCATGAATAAATGGAGCTAACTCATCACCTTTTGTGTTGATGGACGGACCCATATTTACGGCAGCAGACCATTTGCCGTTAGAGGTTCTGTAGCTTACATACAAATCTTTTCCGCCATAGCCGCCGGGCCTGTTGCTGCTGAAATATAAAGCGTTTTTATCTGGACTGAGACTGGGAGAACTTTCCCAGAAATCTGTATTAATATTTGCGCCAAGATTAATAGGCTCGCTCCATCCTTTGGGTGTATTGTATGCGATGTATAAATCAAAATCGCCAAAACCTTTTTGTGGAAAATTACCCGCAAAAATAAGCCAGTCTCCATCTTGCGAAATATTGATGGCACCTTTCGATGGTTCTTCATTTAACTGCCCCTGGATGAGTTCTGATTTGCTGTATCCATCTTTTATTTTTTTGCTCTTGATAAAATTTTCGCGGATGCCTTCACCACGGCGTGTGTAAACCAAAGTGCTGTCATCAATAGTAAAAGATGGATAATATTCTGACTCCGGTGAGTTAATGCTGTCGCCAAGGTTTACAGGTGCAAACACATAACCCGGTGTATTATTTTTAGCCGCATAATTCACCGCAAATTGATAGCAGTGTTTACGGTAAGTTGCAGCCTTTATACTTTTCTCATTAAGGCCTGGAATTGCAAGAAATTTATTTGCAGCTTCTAATGCTGCATCAAATTTTCCAAGACCAGCAAGATTGATAGAATAAGAAAGATTAAAGTATTTAAAATAGGCAGTGTCTTTGTTTTTTGCAGTTTCGTAGTTGGCAACACTTTTTTCATAGTCTTTCAATTCGCCGTGAGCACCCGCTAAAGAAAGATAAGCATCAATAAAATTTGCATCGTATTCAATGGCTTTGTTGAGCAATGGAATAGCCTCTTTTAAAAATCCATCATTCAATTGTTCCAGTGCTTTTTCATAAACAGCCAATGCTTTTTTATTTACATTTTCCGGCTGGTATGTTTGCGCATAAATGAAGGCAGGAACAATAAAAAATAATATGCTTAAATAGCTTTTCATGTTTACGAAAATCTGTAAAAAGAAAATACCCGGCTTGTTAAATTTACAGCAACGATTTGCAAAGTCACTTGTAATAATTTCAGTGTATTAATTAAGTTACTGTTTAGGTGAGTTGCATTTTTTTGAGCCATACTGAAGAATATCTATTAAGCTTCTCTTGCGTCGCACTCTTGTACGGTTGGAATATAATTCAGCTGCAGGCTGCAAGCTGTAAGTCGTATGCAAAAACACAACAACTTTAACGTGCAGCCCAAAGCCCAAACCTCTTCTAAAGTATAAGAGTGCGACGCAAGGAACGATGATTAGAATTACAAATGCCGGTTACAAAAAACTCTAAGGCACATCGATGTATTTGTGTATCTGCAAGCTTAGTTCCCACTGCGGGTTTGCTTTGATATAATCAATAATCAGGGGAGTTACTTCGTGGCGTTTATCCCATTCCGGCTGAAGGTATAATTTGCAGGAAGCAGAAACATTTGCAGCATGTTCTTCTGCCCACGTGAAATCTGATTTATTATACACAACCACTTTCAATTCATTGGCAAGTGGCAATATCTGTGGCAATGGTGCTTTGAATTTTTTTGGTGAAAGACATATCCAGTCCCAGTTACCGCTGAGCGCATGCGAACCGGAAGTTTCAATATTGGTTTGAAAACCTTCGGCTTTAAGTTGCGCAGTAAGTTCGTTAAGCTGATGCATTAAAGGTTCGCCCCCAGTTATTACAATCAACTTAGCAGGGAATTCTTTTGCAGCGCTGATAATTTCTTCAATGCTTTTCTGCGGGTGTTTTGAGGCATCCCAACTATCTTTTACATCGCACCAGAAACAGCCAACATCGCATCCGCCAAGGCGAATGAAATAGGCTGCTTTGCCCTGGTGAAAGCCTTCGCCCTGCAAAGTATAAAATGCTTCCATAACAGGAAGTGTGGTAGTATTTGTAATGTTTAAAGCCATAAAATGCAAATGTAAACCAGCGAAGATAGTACGCTGACAAAAATAAGGGTCGCTATGATTTAGCTATTGTTTTAAATGATAGGCCTGTAAAGTGTTTTTGAGTAACCCGGCAATGGTCATTAAACCAACTCCACCGGGAACCGGCGTAATGGCTGATGTTTTTGGTGCCACTTCATTAAAAGAAACATCGCCTTTTATACGGAAGCCTTTTTTGGCCGTTATATCTTCAACCCTGGTAATGCCTACATCAATTACCACAGCTCCGTCTTTCACCATATCTGCTTTTACAAATTCAGGCTTGCCAAGAGCTGCAACAAGAATATCGGCCTGCAGGCAAATTTCTTTAAGGTTGTGCGTATGCGAGTGGCAAACAGTTACAGTGCAGTTACCATATTTTATATTGCTGCTTAAAAGAATGCTCATTGGCCTGCCAACAATATTGCTTCTGCCAATTACTACAGCATGTTTGCCTTTTGTTTCAATATTGAAAAACTCAAGCATGAGCATGATGCCAAAAGGCGTTGCAGGGATAAATGTCTGCATACCCTGCACCAATTTACCCACGCTTACCGGGTGAAAACCATCTACATCTTTGCCAGGATCTATGGCTTCAATTACTTTTTGTTCATTAATATGTTTAGGCAGGGGTAATTGAACCAGGATGCCGTCAACATTTATATCCTCATTAAGGGAGGTAATTTTGTTAAGCAAAGTTGACTGATCAACATCGTCATCGAAACGGATCAATGTTGACTGAAACCCAATCTCTGAGCAATTTTTTACCTTGCTGGCCACGTAAGTTTCGCTTGCACCATTACTGCCAATAAGGATTGCGGCAAGATGAGGAGAACGTTTATTTTCTTCAATAATTTTTTCAACTTCCAGTTTCAACTGCTCTTTTATAGCAGCAGAAGCGATTTTTCCATCTAATATCAGCATGCTGCAAAAGTATATGAGTATGAGGAATTTTCCGTAAAGCAAGATTAATATTCGAAACTTGTAATTTTTTCTGGCAATAATTTGCTTTATCACTGGATAATTTTAATGAAGGAGAGAGTCTTTTTATCAAAAAACTCATAGTTGCTGTATCTATTTATATCAAGCCAACTTTGGAAACGAGATAAACAATTCTTGAGTTGCACTCTTGCACTTTCGGTAATTCTCCCGTACATTTTTAAAGCTATTTTCAAATAGATTAATAAAAATTACAGTATTGTGTCAAATGAAAACTGGATAACGCGAATTTTGGTAACTACCAATCGGTAGTAGCAGTAAATAATATTAAACTTAGAAGCTGCTTAAATTTTGTTTGCAAGCCTGCATTTGAAACCGGACGATGCCATTTTTAAAGCCGATTAAGTGATTGCGACGCAACGAAGATGCTATGGAAACCGCTGCTGGTATTGCAATTATTCATTTTTAAGCAACTTATAGTATAATTTATTTTTTTTATTTGATAATGATAGTATTAAACATGTGTATTTATAATATATTACTTTTATTTTATTTTAAAGCAGCATAAACTCCCAATCGTTTGTCTATTTTTTTGGTCTTTTTTTAACACCAGTTTTTATTTTTTAACCATTTGTTTTGAAACCCACTATATTTGGGCGCAAAATTTTAAAACCTATAGTCACATGAGAAAAATTGTAAGCCTACTTTTTGTGGCGCTGCTCACTAATTTGGCAGCATGGTCACAAACACGTAGCGTTACGGGCAAGGTTACCGAATCAAGTGGTGACCCAGTTCCTTTTGCTACGATTAACGTTAAAGGCACCCGGTCTACTGTTGCAGCCGGTGCTGATGGAGTATTTAAGATTCAGGCTAAAACGGGAGATGTTTTAGTTGTTTCTGCTGTAAATTTTCAGCCGAATGAAATTACGGTAGGTTCAGAGTCAAGTTTATTTGTTACCCTAACAAGAGGTACAAATACTTTAACTGATGTAGTTGTAACCACATCTTTTGGTATTCAAAGGCAAGCAAAATCACTTGGTTATTCCACTACAAAAGTTACGGGTAAAGAAGCGTTATCAGCAAAGCCAATTAGTTTGGCAAATGGTTTAACTGGAAGAGCTGCAGGTTTACAGGTGAGTACTGTAAACAATGGCTTATTCGCACCTACACGTATTACCCTTCGTGGTAACAGATCATTACTTGGTAATAACCAGCCCTTGATTATTGTTGACGGAGCAATTTTTTATAATGATCTGAATACACTTAATCCTGAAGATATTGTTGATTACAATATTTTAAAAGGTTCAAGTGCATCAGCATTGTATGGATCAGATGCGTCAAATGGTGTAATAGTTATCACAACAAAAAGAGGTACTGTTGGTAAACCAAGCCTTACATTAACTTCAACTACACAGTTTGAATCACTTGCTTATCTCCCAAAGCTCCAGACCCGTTTTGGTAGTAATGGAGGTGAAGCATTTGTAAATGATTTTAATGATCTGTCTACTTATATTCCCTATGAGAATCAGAGCTATGGCCCTGAATTCAACGGAAAGCCAGTTCCTGTTGGTCGACCAACAGCCGACGGAAGTTTGTTAGTAGTTCCTTATTCTGCTACTAACAATAAGCTTAAGTTTTTTGATGTAGGCATTACTACCCAAAATAGTGTTTCCTACCAGGCCGGCGATGCAACCAGCAAATTTTTCCTCAGTGCCCAAGACGTAAACTCTAAAGCTATTATGCCGGGCGATAGGGGACGCAGGGAAGCTTTTCGTGTTTCGGGTGCCAAAATTTATGGAAAATTTTCAGCTAACTACACGTTCGCTTACACTTATAAGTACACAGATGTAACCAATACAGGTGCTGTTTATAATCTTGTGCAGAACACCCCGTCACACGTACCTTTAACAAGTCTAAGTGACTGGCAGAATAATAAATTTGCTGATATTAATGGATTTTACAATGATTATTACGACAATCCTTACTGGCAGATAGATAATAACAGAAATAAAACTGTTGAAAATAATCTTGTTGCCAACATTAATCTTGGTTTACAGGTTACAAAATGGTTGAACCTGTCTTACCGCCTTGCAATGACCAACAACAATAATGAATACAACGGTCAGTTTGGTGCAAAGAGCTATTCAAGTTTCGCAAAATCGGATGTGAATATAATTTATTCAAATCCTGATGGCACTGGTTTCGATACCGTACAGGAATCTCCGAAATATATATCTAAAGATATTCAGGCTTCCTTTGCTCAAAGCCGCAATACCAATTTTCAATGGACTTCAGACGCTCTTGCAACGGTAGACCAGAACATCAATAAAGACTTTAATGTAAAATTTGTTGGTGGGGTATCTTACCAGGATAATAAACTTACAGGCAACAGTCTTGGAGCAGGTGCGCTTTTCTTCCCAATCTATAATATAAGTATACGCACAGGAGACCCAAGTGTAAATAACTATACCGCCCAAGCCCGAAAATTTGGTATTCTTGGTGATTTAACCGTTGGGTTCAGAAATTATGCATTTTTACATGGCGCTTACAGAATAGATAAAGATTCAAGGTTGTCTAAAAATAACCAGAATATTCCTTATTACAGCATTGATGGATCGCTTGTACTTAGTGATTTATTCCCAACTATTGCAGACAATAATGTGTTGAGTTTTGCTAAAATAAGAGGAGCACATTCTTTAACTGGAAATGCTTCACCAATTGCCGGAGGATCTCCGTTTATAGGCGCAGGTGCTTACTTGATTAACCCCACTTCCAATGTAGCGGATGGGTTCCCTTACAATGGTTTGGCTGGTTACCTGGAGAGCACTTTTAGCCCGAATCCAGATTTAAAGCCTGAACAGTCTATAGAAGATGAAATTGGAATGGAATTGGGTTTTTGGAAAAACAGAATCAATTTCACAGCCAGTGTTTATCACTCAAAATTGAGCGATGGCATCGTATCTGCCCGTATATCCAATGCTACGGGTATTAGCCAGGTGCTGGTTAATGCTGCCAATGTTGATAACAAAGGTTTTGAGTCTGAATTAAAATTCACTGTTATTAAATCCAAAAGTGTAACATGGAATGTTGGTGCTAACTATACCTTCCAGGAAAGTAAAGTAACAGCTATCAGTGGCGATATTAAGACACTGCAGATTAATCCTTTTGGCAACCCAAATGCTTATGCCATTGTTGGTCAGGCGTATCCTGTTATTCAGGCTTATGATTGGAGAAGAGATCCTGCCGGACGTGTTATTGTAGACCCTGTTACTGGCAATCCTTCACAGGATCCAAGTCTGAAAATTTTTGGCCAGGCAACTCCGAAGCACGTAGTAGGTTTAACAACTTCTGTTAACTGGAAAGGTTTTACTTTAAGCGCGGTTGCAGATTATCGCACTGGTCACAAGATCGTAAATATCATTGGACGTAACATTGATTTTACCGGTATTTCACAAACAAGTGCTATAACTGGTCGTCAACGTTTTGTATTTCCTAATTC
>JANXWM010000728.1 GCA_025351145.1 Chitinophagaceae bacterium | reverse complement strand
GTGCCCAGGTTAAGGTCAGATGTATCGCTAAGCTCCAGCTTATCTGCATAATCTGCGTACGAAGGGTGGGTGATAAAAAGGTAATAACTGCCGGCTTTTAGGTTTTGCATTTCAAAGTTGCCTTTGGCACCGCTGCGGGTAAATTTATAGAGCACGGAATCTTTTTGCCGTAATAAAGAAATGGAGGTATTGGTAAGGTTTTGTTTGTTGATGGTGTCGTAAATCACCCCTCTTATTTTTGATGTTTGTGCAATGGCATAAACACAAAATATAAAAGAGAATAATAAGAGCAGCAGTTGTTTTTTCATAATGCGTTTACAGGTTTAGCTTTGGTTTTATATTAGTACAATTAAAAGGCAATTTTGTAACCGGCAGTTGGTTAATAATTGAGCTTCCGTTGCGTCGCACCCTTGTGCAGAATAACAGCGATCAGCAATCAGGGGGCAGGTATCAGAATTTAATACCAGCTTGTTTATTTTTTAGCTGATGCCTGATTGCCGAAACCTTATTCCTCAGTACAAGAGTGCGACGCAACGGAAGTTCAATCCTTATTCTGCAGTCCGGTCCAAAACATTTCTTTCCTCATTTTGAACCCACCTCAAATAACGCTTAAATTCTGTAAATAATTAGAGAAAGCAATTTTAGTATTACTAATTTTACGTTAATGGTATATATCCATTCTAAACGGCATAACCAAAATAACAACCATAAAATAGCTGCAGTGAATAAAAAATACGAAGACATACATTTTGTTGACAGTACCAAGCCCGTGTGGAATTATTCTTTATTCTCCGAAGAAGACATCCGCAATTTCCAAAACGGCGCTCATTACAGAATGTACGAACTGCTTGGCAATAAACAGTTTGATGTGCTGGGTACACCCGGAACCTATTTTGCAGTATGGGCGCCAAATGCAACACAGGTAAGTGTTATAGGTAATTTTAACCATTGGAATAATGAAGCGCATAAACTGTTTGTACGGCTCGACAGTTCGGGTATTTGGGAAGGGTTTATACCCAATGTGCTTGCGGGTGAATCGTATAAATATCATATTCACGGTTTCCAGGGTTTGCGTTTGGATAAGGGCGACCCTTATGCACATTTATGGGAAGAACGCCCTAAAACGGCTACGATAACCTGGGGGACTTTTCACGAATGGAATGATGGCGAATGGATGCAGAACCGTAAAAAACACAACGACCTTAATGCACCATGGAGTGTTTACGAAGTACACCTTGCAAGCTGGAGGCGCCCTGATAAAAATGATGAAGAGCGCTACAATACTTATGCAGAAATAACAAAACGCATGGTGCCCTACATAAAAGAAATGGGCTTTACGCATGTGGAGTTTATGCCTGTAAACGAACACCCTTTTGATGGCAGCTGGGGGTACCAGGGGACAGGTTATTTTGCACCTACTTCACGCTTTGGCAGCCCGCAGGATTTTGCCGCAATGGTAGAGGCTTTTCATAAAGAAAGTATTGGCGTAATTATAGATTGGGTGCCTTCGCATTTTCCTTACGATGCACATGGGCTCTTTATGTTTGATGGTACGCATACTTACGAATATGCTGATATGCGCAAAGGATATCACCCCGACTGGAATAGCTATATTTTCAACTATGCAAGGGGTGAAGTAAAAAGTTTTTTGATCAGCAGCGCAAGGTTCTGGTGCGACCGTTTTCATATAGATGGCCTTCGTGTAGATGCGGTAAGTTCTATGCTGCGCCTCGATTACAGCCGCAATGCCGGACAATGGGAACCCAATGAATTTGGTGGCAATGGAAACATTGAAGCCATCTCATTTATTAAAGACCTCAACATTACTTTGTACCGCGATTTTCCTGATATACAAACTATTGCCGAAGAAGCTACAGACTGGCCAAATATCAGCAGGCCCATTTACGATGGCGGCCTTGGTTTTGGTATGAAATGGATGATGGGATGGATGCACGATACACTTGATTATTTTAAACTCGATCCCATCTTCCGGCAGTTTCAGCAGGATAAATTCACGTTTAGCATGGCTTATTTCTACGATGAAAATTTCATGCTTCCCCTGAGTCACGACGAAGTGGTGCATGGCAAAAGCCCTATGCTGTACAAGATGCCCGGCGACGACTGGCAAAAGTTCGCCAACCTTCGGTTGCTGTACACTTACATGTTCACACATCCCGGCTCCAAACTTTTATTTATGGGCGATGAATTTGGTGCCACAGCCGAGTGGAATTATAAAAGTGAACTGCAGTGGGAACTGCTTAAACACCTTAGCCACAGCGGTATGAAATTATGTGTGCAAAAACTCAATGAACTTTACCGCAACGAGCCGGCTTTATATGAGAAACAATTTGAGCCCGGCGGTTTTGAATGGATTGATCTTAACCACCGGCCCGATTCTGTTATCGTGTACAGGCGCAAAGGCAAAAAGCCAAAAGAAGAAATACTAGTTATCTTAAACATGACACCGGTTGTGCGCCATGATTGGGAAGTACACGTACAAGGCAAAGGCAAGTGGAAAGAAATCTTTAACAGTGACAGCAAAGAATTCTTTGGCACCGGCGATGTATACAACCCTGAAATACACTCTGAAGTAACCGACAAAGAAAGTAAATGGTATAAATTAAAAGTGCATTTACCTGCTTTAAGTGCCGTTGTATTAAAATAATTATTAACCCAACTGAAGCATATAAATTGGACTTCCGTTGCGTCGCACTCTTGTACTGCATTAATGCTGTTCAGCAACGGAGAAGATCAACGGCTGTTTATAAAGCTCAATAATGATTTGAACGTACAAGAGTGCGACGCAACGGATGCTTTATAGCAGATAAAAAGATTGGTAAAAAAAAATTCGTCTAAATAAAAAACCCGCTCATTTATAAGCGGGTTTTTTGCAATACAATATTCAAGTAAGTTTATCTGTCACCCTGACCATTACCATCATCCTTGCTAAGGTTTAATGGGTAGCCATAAGTACCATCATAACCGGGATAAATTCCTTCGAGCCTTACAGTTCCCTGAGCGTCGGCAAGGATTTTTTTAAGATCATCGAGTCCCTTAATGTCTTGTCCATCTACACTGGTGATAACAAAACCTTCCTGCATACGTGTATTTTTAAGCAGGCCGTCGCCAATTTTTTTAACCAGCACACCGCCATCTATATTGTTCTTTTTTGCTGTGGCTTTATCAAGGTCAGATAATTCAGCACCAAGGTTATCGATTATGCTTTCCTGTTTTACCTGTGCGTAATTACCCGATTTGTTTTTAAGTGTAATATTTACGGTATTTTCTTTTCCGTTTCTAACATAAGTAAGTGTTACTTTATCACCTGGCTTATAGCGGGCAACCTGCTCCTGCATTTCGGGTCCGCTGTTAACTTCTACGCCGTTCAGCTTTGTAATAAAATCGCCTTTCTGTATGCCTGCATCTTTTGCAGCACCATCATCTGCAACACCATTTATGAAAACTCCTGAACCATCCTGAATGCCCTGTTGCTTCTTTTGTTCTTCGGATATATTTTCGCCGGGATAGCTTATGCCAATGTATGCCCTTTGCACAGTTCCAAACTTCATCAAATCATTTACGATCTTCTTTACAATATTAACCGGTATAGCGTAAGAATAGCCTGCATAAGAACCTGTAGGCGAAGCAATGGCAGAGTTAATACCAATTAGTTCACCATTGGTATTAATTAATGCCCCGCCACTGTTGCCAGGGTTAACCGCCGCATCTGTTTGTATAAAAGATTCTATTGGCCGGTCGCCTTTATTAATTCCTATTGACCTTGCTTTTGCGCTGATGATGCCTGCAGTTACAGTAACATCAAGGTTTAACGGATAGCCAACTGCCAATACCCATTGCCCGAGTTTTACATCATCACTGTTGCCATATGCCAGATAAGGAAGATTTGTGCCATCAATTTTAATAACGGCAAGGTCGCTGTTGGGGTCGGTTGCTACAACTGTTCCTTTATAAGTTTTACGGTTGGTGGTTGTTACAGCAACTTCATCTGCACCTTCCACAACGTGGTTATTGGTTACAATATAACCATCGTTGCTTATTAAAACACCGCTGCCACTGGCCCGTTGTTCCGGAATTACACCGCTGCGTGGATTTCCAAAAAAATTAGAGAAAGGGTCATCGTCTCCAAACAGATCAGAAAACGGATTTTTATTCTTTGGGAGATTATTGCTTACCTGCCTTTCTTTCGTTCGTGTCTTTATATGCACCACCGCAGGAGTAGCTGCAGTTGATGCTGCAGTAAAATCTACAGGGCCCCCGGGCATGTTGCCTTTGTCGAAAAATCCTGCATAATTCACAGGAAGTTTACCGTCCTGCTGTTAGATCCACTTCCATGATCATCGCGCGAACACGATCACCAGTACGCAGGTTTTCTTTAGGGATCATCTCGCTGCGGCGCAGGCGTCCTTCGACGCG
>JANXWM010000706.1 GCA_025351145.1 Chitinophagaceae bacterium | reverse complement strand
CAAATTCAATACACCGGTAACGGGTGGTAATGTTAGTTTCTACAATCAAAATCCTGAAGGCCCGGTGTACCCAACGCCAACCATTGGCATGGTGGGTATTTTGGATGATTTTGAAAATAAAATGACACTTGATTATAAAGAAGCCGGTGATGTGATTGTATTGATTGGCGAACAACAAAACGATATTGCTTCTTCAGAATATTTGCACAAAATAAAAGGTGTTGAATACTCACCCGCCCCGCATTTTGAGCTTGATGAAGAATTTGCTGTACAAAAATTTGTGGCTTCTGTTATAAAAGAAAAATTGGTTAAAAGTGCACATGATATAAGTGAAGGCGGCCTTATGGTTACGCTGCTTGAAAAAGGGTTTAACCGCGATCTTGGTTTCAATGTTTCTGTCACCACAGATCTTCGCAACGATGCCTACTGGTTGGGCGAAGCCCAGAGCCGTGTGGTAATAACCTGTACCAAACAAAATGCAGATGCGTTGCAGCACAAGGCTTTGTCAACCGGCATTCCGGTAACTGTTTTGGGTAATGTAACCGCTTCCGAAATAAATGTAAATGGACAAAGCTGGGGAAGCATAACTGAATGGAAAGAAAAGTATGATACTGCAATTGAAAAGTTACTTGTATAAATACATTTTTTGAACCGGGCATAAGTTCTTTATTGACCGTTCCTTGCATCGCACTCTTGTACTGTATAAATTCTATTGGGCAACGCGAAGTACCGATTTTATTTGAATATACTTTTTATACAGTTGGGGGCTGTTTAAAAGCTCCATTCATAATCCAACCGGTGAAAGGATTGCGACGCAACGATGACCCCCATGAAATACCTTAGCTGGTATTATAAATAACTAATAAAAATTTGCTGAGTATAAATGGAAAACACAGATTCGATTTTATCAAAAAATGCTCCCATAATTGTTACCGGTGCAGCAGGTTTTATTGGCAGTTGCATGGTGCAATATTTAAACGAACAGGGTTACGAAAATTTAATTCTTGTTGATGATTTTGGCGTAGAAGCAAAAAGAAAAAACTGGGAAGGCAAACAGTACGCAAACATTGTTGAGCGCTATAATTTATTTGACTGGCTGCAACTGCACGAACCAAAAATTGATTTTGTTATCCACCTTGGAGCTAGAACAGATACTACTGAATTTGATTATGCCATTCACCAAAAACTGAATGTAGAATATTCCCAGGATGTATGGAATTACTGTACCTCAAACCATGTTCCATTAATCTATGCTTCGTCTGCTGCAACCTACGGTGGTGGCGAGTTTGGCTACGATGATAACCATGAAGTGATTGAAAAATTGCAACCTCTCAATCCGTATGGAGTAAGTAAGAATGAATTTGATAAATGGGCGTTAAAACAGATAAATCAACCGCCATACTGGGCAGGTTTAAAATTCTTTAATGTGTACGGCCCCAACGAATATCATAAAGGCCGCATGGCAAGTGTAATTTTTCATGCCTTCAATCAAATAAAAAAAGATGGCCTGGTAAAACTGTTTAAAAGCCATAGGCCAGATTTTAAAGACGGTGAGCAACTTCGCGATTTTGTTTATGTAAAAGATGTGGTAAAAGTAATTGACTGGATGATGCAGTCAATGGTCAATGGTCAGTGGACAAATAATGCGAATGGTTTGTACAATCTCGGTACCGGTAAAGCAAGAAGTTTTTACGATCTTGCTGCATCAACATTTAAGGGTGCTGACCTTGAACCAAATATTTCATTTATAGACATGCCCGAAGATATCCGTGATAAATATCAATATTTCACCGAAGCCAATATGCAAAAATTACGCAACGCAGGATATACAAATTCTTTCTTTTCGCTGGAACAAGGCGTTGATGATTATGTGCGCAATTATCTGAGCAATGGAAAAATTTGGTAAGGCGTACCTTTACATTCTTAATGAACTTTTATGAGCAAAAAAATAGCCATCATCGGCGGCGGCAACTTAGGCACCGCCATAGCAGAAGGATTGATCAGCAGCGGCTTTATAAGGCCCGAACACATTATTATTACCAAAAGAAATATTGCTTCACTTAAGCCTATTGAAGAAAAAGGTGTACTGGTAAGCAACAGTAATATTGATGCAGTGCATTATGCCGACTGGATAATACTTGCTGTAAAACCTTTTCAAATAAGAGAAATATTATTGCAGTTAAAACCACATCTCGATGTAAACCGCCATTCACTCATCAGCGTAATAACCGGTGTTTGGATAAAAGATATACAGGATATACTGGGCAACGAGTTCACCCTGTTCCGCGCTATGCCCAATACCGCCATAGCTATACAGGAAAGTATTACCTGTATTTGCAAGCACAATGCAAATACCGAACAGGTGCAATATGTTGACGATCTTTTTAACCAGCTTGGCAAAACTGCTTTTATCGAAGAAAAATTAATGGATGCCGCTACTGTGCTTGGTGCATGCGGCACTGCTTATGCCATGCGTTATATTCGTGCCAACATACAGGGCGGCATAGAGATAGGTTTCGATGTTGCCACCGCCTCTCTTATTGCAGCACAAACTGTAAAAGGGGCAGCCCAATTATTACTCACACGCCACACACACCCCGAAGCTGAAATAGATAAAGTAACCACGCCCAAAGGCTGCACCATTGCGGGTTTAAACGAAATGGAGCATCAGGGTTTCAGCTCTTCGCTTATAAAAGGAATTGCCACCAGTTACAAGAAGATTGTAAACGATATGTAATGATTTTTTGGGCCGGGCAATAGAATAACTATGAAGCTTTACTTGCGTCGCACTCTTGTACTGAGGAATATATTTCGGCAGTTGCAGCGCAAGTTTGTGCGCATATAAAGTCAGTAATATTTGGTGACCGTATTTAGTTTTTCTATTCTTGGTTTAAGCATTTAGCTTCTCAATGTTTAGAGCGTACAAGAGTGCGATGCAAGAGGCGATGCCATGAAAAACAAAAGCCCGGTCAATGAATTATTGCTCGATATTCAATGAGAAAGTGATCATGCGTGACTGTAGTTTATCGAACACGCTGGAGAATTTTAGGTTTGGATCCCGTGCATGGAGATTAGCCAGGCCATAGGAGAATTTAAGTTCCGGCGAAAGGGTTACGAACTTGAGATAAAAATTAAATCCAATTGCAGTTTCAAGGCCATAGTCGGCCTTTTTTAATTTGATGAGATCTTCTGCATTTCGGTTGCCCGCATTAGCCATAAGGTCGCTGGCGATGTACCCGTCAAACATCATATACACGCGAAAATTATCAATCCTGTCTGAATTGAATTTGAACTGCACCGGAAAAGTAAAAATAGAAGAAGGCAATGATTTTTTTTCGGTAAGGCTTTCGCCTGGTGCTGGGTTTTTAAGCGTATAAGTAAAAGGTTTGGCCCCGCCAATAATAAGATTTGGGTTAAGGCGGAACTCCCATCTTTCAGTTAGTTTGAAAGTTGCAAGGAAACCAAGCGCTACGCCACCCGTAGATCCAGGTTCTGCAGTAAGTATGCTATCATCCTGTAGAAATTTAGTGTTTTTGTTCGGGTGCAGGGAAGCTTTATTATAGGCAAGGTAAATTCCAAAATAATAAGGCAGGTTGTCGTGATTACTCCTGTTTATTTCGCGTATTTGCGCATTTAATGTGCAGCAAAGAACGGTGAATAATGCGATTAATCCTATTTGCCTGCGGAGCAAGTAATCCTTTTTTTTAGCTAACCTGTTTTCAATCATTTATTTTAATTCTAGCAGAAATAAAAATGAAAACCAGCCATTCGGTCTTCTTTTACAACTGTTCATGTACCAAAAATAATCTTTGCATTGTTATAACGTGAATAGGGCCAAATTATTTTCATGTCATTTGAAGGTTCAGGGCGATATAGGCTTATATTCTTTAAATTATCGCCGTTTAGGAGAAATGTAAAGAGTAAAAAAGCGAAAATATTTTCGCTTTTAACAGTTGGCTGATCAATATTAACCCTGATTTTGCAGTTGGGTGTATTGGCTGTTGAAAGTCGCCAAATGTTATACTGTACAAGTGTGCGACGCAAGGAACGATGCTCAAAGAACTGTTGTTTGGCTCAAAAAAAAATCTATAACAAAATTTGGGATTAATGATGTGTTATCATTTTAATATGAAGATTTCCAACTGCTGCTATAAATTCTCAAAAAGGATATATCTCAGCAAAAAAAAGTGCC
>JANXWM010000704.1 GCA_025351145.1 Chitinophagaceae bacterium | reverse complement strand
TATAATCAAGTGTCATTTTGTTTTCAAAATCATCCAGAATGCCTACCATACCAATAGTTGGCGTTGGGTACACGGGGCCTTCAGGATTTTGATTGTAAAAGCTCACATTACCACCAGTTACCGGCGTGTTGAATTTACGGCAGGCATCACCCATACCTGTTACTGCTTTTACAAACTGGTAATAAACTTCGGGATCGTAAGGGTTACCAAAATTTAAACAGTTGGTTACGCCAATGGGCTCGGCACCACTGCACACAATATTTCTTGCAGCTTCTGCAACAGCGATCATACCGCCTTTGTAAGGATCGGCAAAAACATATTTACTGTTGCAGTCAACTGTCATTGCCAAAGATTTGCCTGTTCCTTTTGCTAAAATAATAGCAGCATCACTTGGTGCATTTGTGCTTGTGTTTGCAGCGCCAACCATACTATCGTATTGTACATATACCCAGCGTTTGCTGGCAATGTTGGGTATTTGAATTACTTGTTCTAACGCAGCTTTTAAATCGGTAATATCTTCAACCGTATTGATATCAAAAGCTTTGATCAATTCAAAATATTTTGGCTCAGTATATTCTCTTGTGTACTGCGGGGCGCCACCACCAAGCACCAGTTCATAAGCGGGAACCGAAGCTTCAAGTTCGCCATGCATATAAAAATTCAGGATACCATCGCCGGTAACTTCACCAATTTCGCTGCAGGGTAAATCCCATTTATCGAATACTTTTAAAACAGCTTCTTCTTTACCTTTTTCTACAACAATCAACATTCTTTCCTGGCTCTCGCTTAGCAATAGCTCCCATGCTTTCATGTTTTTTTGCCGGGTCGGCACTTTATCCAAATCTATGCGCATACCCACACCCGCTTTGGCACTCATTTCTGCAGTGCTGCAAATAATACCTGCCGCCCCCATATCCTGCATGCCAACTACTACGCCGGTTTCAATAACTTCAAGACAAGCTTCCAATAATTTCTTTTCCTGGAAAGGGTCGCCCACCTGAACGGCGGGCAATTCTTCGGTACTTTCTGCAGTAATATTTGCACTTGCGAAACTTGCGCCTCCAATGCCATCTTTACCGGTTGCACTACCTACAAAAAATACAGGGTTACCAATTCCTTCGGCAGTGGCGCTGATGGTTTTGCCAATCTTAACAATACCCACACTCATTGCATTTACCAAAGGATTGGTATGGTAACATTCTTCAAAATATACTTCACCGCCCACAGTTGGTACGCCAAAACAATTTCCATAATGACCAATGCCGTGAACCACACCCGCTAATAAACGCTGTGTTTTTTTATCTTTTATATTTCCAAAACGTAAACTGTTTAGTGAAGCAATTGGCCTTGCACCCATTGTAAAAATATCGCGTTGAATACCTCCAACACCCGTTGCTGCACCCTGAAAAGGTTCAATAGCGCTTGGGTGATTATGACTTTCAATTTTAAAAACTACACCATAATCATTGCCAATATCCATCAAACCTGCATTTTCTTCACCGGCTGCTACCAGCATACGGCCACCATCGCGGGGTAATGTTTTCAGCCATATGATAGAGTTCTTGTAGCTGCAGTGCTCACTCCACATGGCACTAAAAGTACACAGCTCCGTAAAATTTGGCGTACGGCCAAGTTTTTGTTTAATCAGTTCAAATTCTTCGGCTGTAAGGCGTAAGGCTTCTGCGGCTTTAACAGTAATTTCCATTGAAAAAGTTTGTTGTATTTATTATAATCCCGGCTTTATCGCTTTGTTGATGCACTGTTCTGCCGAAGGCGGACTCGTGTAGTTCAAATCAAAATTGAACATATTCAATTTTTAAGAGGCATTGTATAAAATACTAAAGCTGAAATATTTTATATTTTTCGGCGCAAAGGTAAGAAAGTGAAAGCAGGGTGCAAGGACATATATTGTAATGCTTTTTTTAGATTTTAATTTTGTGTCTTTAATACACAATGTTAATTTTGATATAAAATATAAACATATGAAAAAAATCTACGCACTTATTACTGTGCTCACCCTTTGTGCAGGGGCTTTTGGCCAGGTAGCTACTTATGCTGGAAATGGCAATTCAGGCTTTGGCGGCCCTGTAGGCAAAGGTAGCCTCGACATAAGCACTGATGGAACAACCAATGTTACATTCACGCTCCACCGTGGTACAGGCGACATGAATGATGCTCTGGTTATTTACCTTGACTCTAAAAAAGGTGGTTTCCCTAATACCAAAAGATTTACAGATTCAACCGGAGAGCTACAAAGAGCTATTTCCGGGTATTCTGGAGATAATACCGGTAACCGTGCAATATTTAATTTCAGCGACTCTTTAAGACCAGATTACGCCTTGGCCTTTCAACCTAAAAATGGATCAGCCGGTGGTGCTTTAGTTGTAGAGTTGCAAAAATTGACAGATTATACAAATACATCTACACCTGAATTATCAAACAATAACGTAACAAATGCTGCTGATTATAGTGTTACTGTACCACTTACAAGCATTGGCATTGACTTAGGAGCCGGGGACAAACTTGAGTTTCATTTTATGGGTACTTACATAAGTAACACTGGCTACCGCTCAGATGAAGCTATTGGTGATCCAATGACTGGGTTTGTGCAAGGATGGAATGAGTATATATCAACTACAGCTCCGCTTGTTTTCAATAAAGAAATTCTACCAATTGTTTTTGGCAATTTTAATGGTGCAGTAAAAGGTCAGTCGGCTAACTTAACATGGAGCACTAAAACTGAGATTAACTTTAAACAATTTGAAGTTCAAAAAAGCAGTAACGGAACTACATGGCAAACAGTTGCTGCAGTTAGTGCAAAAAATAGTGCAACCGGTGCACAATACAGCGCTACAGATAATAATGTTGTTGATGCTAAAACATATTACAGGCTTAAACTTATTAATCTTGATGGAAGCTTTAGCTACAGTTCAATAATTATTCTTCGTAAAAACGGCATATCAACAACTGTTGACGTATTAGGTAACCCTGTAAAAAATATAATCAACCTGAGCATTAGCAATGAAATAGCAACAACTTACCAGTTGGCATTATATACTATGGATGGAAGAAGAATTCTTTCTCAGAGCTATACACACCCTGGTGGTTCTGGCAGAGTAAGCATTAATGTACCTGGTAATATAAAAGGAAACTGCATATTAAATATCAGCAGTGCAACAGATAAACAATCAGTAAAAATAATTGTTGAATAGTAATGATTTAGAAAAACCAGCTATACTAATACCTTATAACCCAAAACGCTCCTCAAAAGGGAGCGTTTTACTTTTAGATACATCCCGGTTCTTATGGGATCCTTATTTTTAAGTATTGCATTAAAAATTAAACAAATACACCTGACCAGGGTAAATACCAGCATTGGTTTTTTATAGCATCGTCCCTTGCGTCGCAATCACTTTATCGGCATATCAATGGCCATCTTTAGTCTCATGAGCAATGTGTGTAATTAATAGCTAACCGCTCTTTTTTGCATCTGAAAACTGCATAAAACCAGCCAGTATTTACTGAAAAAGTTTGAGCAGCAAACCTAAGCTGAAAAAATTTATGGAGTACAAGAGTGCGACGCAAGGAACGATGAGCAGAGAATTATTGCCGGGTTCAAAAAAAAAGAAATTTACTGAAGCTGATAAAAATAAAGCGCCGGATAAAATTTACCCGGCGCTTTGCTTTTGAAAAAATGTTATTTACAAGCCCTTCACCACTGGTTCGTTAATTTTTACCGGATATTTTAGTTTTAATGTTTTGAGCCATTTGTCTTCGAGTACCTGCTGGTAATCGTTTATAACCATGCCACGTGCATCGTCGAAACTCCTTTGCCCAACTTGCGGATACACTTCGAAAACATATACCAAAGTATATGCATCACCATTATCGTTTTGTTCGGGTGCGGATATAAATCCTTTCTGCATAGGTACCTGCTGTTTTAAAGGCAACTGGCCATTTTCGAAACGGCTGCTGTCGGCCGATATGGCATCGCCGTATCGGGTTACAATATTATTGCGCCATGGTTTGCTGTTATTTTTTAGCTGAATAGCTACTGAATCGATTATTTCTTTTGAAGCACTTGAAATCACCAAAGCACTTACGCCGGGTTGCCATGTATATTGCTGTTTGTGATCGAGGTAATATTTTTTAAGACCGGCAGAATCCTGTGCTGCTTTGCTCCAAACGTATTTATCCATTACAGCGAAGAGTAAGTTGGCTTCGTTAAATTCGGCAACCTGAGCGGCGATTGGCGGGTAGTAATCTTCAATGTGTGAACGGTAATATTTGTCAGTAGAATTTTTTACAAATTCCTTCATCATTGTTTCGTAATCTTTTTGTGCGTAGGATGCGCCTGTTTGCCTGCCTTCAATTACAAACTGTAACCAGTTTGCAACGGTAACTTTTTGCTTTGCAAAAGAAAACAGGTTTGTTTGCGGAGTAAAATTCTTATAGGCAGTTACGGCTTTAGCTTTTTTAAGGGACGAATCTGTATAGCTCCACAAATCTTTCGCATTATAGGGCAGCGGTGTATATTTTATTTGCTGCATCCATTTAAGAAGCAAAGCATCTTTTGAGGCTGAGAGCCTGTTATCCTGCTGAACTTGCTCCTGCAGATGTGCCCGGCTTATTACATCGTTTTCATCATTGCTAACCGGTACTGTTTCAACAAGCTTAATAATATTATATCCATAAGCAGTAAGAAAAGGCTTGCTTATATCACCTGGCTTTTGCAAAGAGAAAACCTGGTTTTCAAAATCGGTGTTGTATTTACCTATATGTACTTCGGTTGTACCGGAGTTGTCACTGTTGCCCGTTGGCGCACTGTATGATTGCTGCATTTTATTGAATGAAGCGCCGTTTTGTAATTCCCGGTAAACAGAGTCTGCAAGGATTGCCACATGTTTGCGCTCTTCATCGCTGAAACTCTCGGGAGTAGCCAAAAGTACCTGCTGAATTTTTCGCGTTCCGGCAGCGGGGCGCTCACTTGTATTTTTGAAAATATGATAGCCAATACTGCTGCGGTATATAGTTGAATAGCTGCCCGGCTGCAATGCATAAACGAGGTTTTCAATTTGATAAGGCAGGTTAAAAACGGTAATAAACCCTATATTACCTTTTGTGTTTTTTACCCCTGCATCGCTGGAAAATTCTGCGGCGGTTTCACCAAAATCTTTACCGCTTTGCAGTGCATCGTAAGCTTTTTTTATTTGTTTATAAGCTTCAACGGTGTCTGCACCCGGCCTTAGCTCTACATATACATGTGCAAGCTGAATATCTTTCTGGCTGCGATTAAAAGCCTGTTGAATCAAGGTATTTATATCTGCCTGTTCATTGACATAATTATCCGTTAACTGGCTCCTGAAATTCTCTGCTTCAGATTTATACATCTCACCGTCGTTTAGTTTTTCATCTTTAGCAGCCTGGATTTTAAGTTTAAAATTAATGTACATGTCAAGGTACTGCCTGATCTTTTCTGAGTGGATGCCCGTAGTATCAGGGTTTTTATTAAAGGCTTTTAAGAACTCTTCTTTACTTACTGTTTTTGTACCGTACGTAAAAAGGGTTTGACTGTGTGCAGGTATGCAAAAAACAATCACTGCGACTATTGCAGGCATCAATTTCTTTGTAAACATAATTACTGTGTTGAAGATTCTTTTGTTTTGGTTTTAAGTTTAGCTTCTATTAATGCATCATATTGTTCAATGCTCAGCTTTTTTGCAATAATGCGTTTATCGGCATCAAGCAAATACATGGTTGGTGTTTGAAATATATCGTACAACTGGCGAAAATTTGCCCTGCCTGCTTTATCATCCGCCAGGCGTTCATCTTTTGTTTGCCAGCAATGATACCATCCATTCAAGTGGTTTTCTCTTATAAATGTTTTCCAGTCTTCAAATGTATTTTCATTGGTGTTTACTGAAAAAATGGCTACACCAAGCGCTTTCCATTTGGCTTCGTAAATAGAATCTAATTTTGGTACTTCTAATTTGCAATGCCCGCAGGTGGGGTCCCAAAAAACAACAAAAGTAAATGGCGCTTTTACCTGGTAAAGCGATACAGTTTTACCCAGTGAATCTTTTAAATCTAATTGCGGTGCAGGCAGGTTAAGCTGGTTGGCCATAAGGCTGTAAGCCCTGTCGAATATGTATTTCCGCTGTTTTTCGTTAAGCCAGAGGGTATCGCCTTTCGAAAAATAATTGTCGAACAGGAAAAGGAAAACCTTATCCTGCCCCATAATTTCAGGGTTAATATATTTATCGGTAAATTTTCCCAGCAGGTAATGGTGAATGTCTTTATCTGTACGGGATGAAAGCAGCATATAATTTACTTCTTTAATAATCGAATCAGGGTCTGCTGAAACATAATACTTATAATAGTCATCCAGCTTTGGATCAAAAAAAGGGGTACGTACCAGGTTATTATCGTAGAAATTTACATTGTCCCAAAAATGTTCTTTCATAAACCTCCAGCCTGCTGTAGAATCTGTTGTACCATCAGCTTTTACCGGCATTGTTTTAAGTTCCGGAACTTTTACGGCTTCAAAGAAATTGGCAACCATCGATTCAGGATGTGTGTCAATAATATTTTGCCTGTATGCTGTAAGTTCCTTGTTTAATTGTTTTTGCTGTTCTGCAATAACGGCAGAATCTGCGGCTGTTTTAGCAGTTTTCAATTGTTGTGGCAGCGCATTTAGCTTAGGCGAAATTTCGGAAAGGTAACGGGTATAAGCTGCAAATATTTCGTTATCAGCAGAACCGGTTATTGTGAGTTTTTCCAGGTGTGCACTATCTGCTTTTACAGTAAACTGCTGTTTTTCATCCATCAATATTTCAAAAAGCAGGGTGTGGGATGGTGATACAAAAAAATAAATTCCCCCTTGTAGTTTTTTATCTCCCGTAAATGTGGCTTCACTGTTGTTGTTGAACCACGCGCTATCAACAAGAATTTTGTTCTTGCCATAATAGGTGCCCAAATACATCCAGCAGTTTTTAAAAGGGGCAATAACCGCTTTTACTGTATAGCCATTTTCAAAACTGCTTTTTACAACAGGTTTGTTTACTGTTGTGTTTGTTTTTACCGGTGGGTTTGCCTTAATGGTTTGCGCTGCGGCTACTGACGCAGAAAAACAAAAAGCTAAAAAGATATTGAATGCTCTCATGCTCAACTTGTATTAAAACGTAAATATATTCAAATTGAATATTGTGGTTGTTAAACCTGTGTAAAAGAATGATTTTGTTTTTAAAAGAAGGAAAATAAAAATTTTTGCCCGGGCAAAAGGCTAATAATTGAGCTTTCTCTTGCCACGCTCGGTTCAAAGTTCCTCTTTCATGGCAGCGGCAGGTTGCTGAAACTGGCGGGTTTACTGGTTCAAAAATTTCAACAGTGCTTTCTTTATACGCTAAATACTGGTTAGATTATGATGTTCTGTAACCATGGGGAACTCCTGCTCATCATTGTTCAGATAGTACAAGAGTGCGACGCAAGAGACGATGCCACAAAGATTTGCAGTTTGGTACAAAACTTTGTGGCACCTTAAGAAAAAAGCCTTTATTATTTAGATAAATCTTTAGCCGGGAATGCGTGAAATGTATTTTTCAATTTCTTTTATCTGGTCTATAACCTGTTTGGTTTTGGGCTTTAGGGCTTTTGCTCTTCTAAAATAATCTTTTGCAGCCCTAAACTCCCTTTTGTTCATGAATATCTGGCACATGCTTAAATAGGCAACTGCTTCGCTTTCTTTATCAGGAATCCCTAACCGCAATGCAGCGCGTATATAACTTTCGCCCGCTTTAAAGTCACCTTTCTGCAGGCTCATCATGCCGAGCTGCAGTTTATTGGCACCTTCAGCTTCGGGCATGGGCGAACCAAGTTCAGAACTTTTTTTCAGGTGTTTTTCTGCTGTGTCAAAATCCTGGTTCATCATGGCAATATTACCTTTTACGGTATAGTAGGTAGAGCGAACCGGCTTGTACAAAAGACCGGGAAACCAAATGCTCCTGAGTATTTTTTCTACTTCTTCTATATTACCATCTTCCATTGGGCCTTGTATTAAACGCATGGGGCCAATAAAAAAATGACTGAATAAACCAATCAAAGCAAGAAAATATAAAGGGAACACAGGCCAAAAACCAGTACCTGTAACATTGAGTACCACGGCAATGGCAATAGCCAGCAAACTCAACCAAAAACGATACTTTATAAGCAAATTATAAAACTTCATACGCTCTTTTTAGGAGCGCAAAGATAGGGGTATTGAAGTCTCGTGTTTAAGGGTTTTAGGTTTGTAAAGGCAAATCGATCTTTTGCCCTGTTTGTTACGTAACCAGCTTTAAAAAAAGGCGATAACTAAATTAAGATTTTGAAATTGCAGCAGGTTGACCGGAAACTATTATTTTTGCTGCCCGTTAATGGTCCCGTAGTTCAATGGATAGAATAGAAGTTTCCTAAACTTTAGATACAGGTTCGATTCCTGTCGGGACCACCAGGTTTTAAAGCTCAGCAGTTTTGTTGGGCTTTTTTCTTTTTATCCCGTATCGATTGAATGATACCGGCATCAGTTTTCATGGCATCGTCCCTTGCGTCGCAATCCTTTCATCAGCAAATCACTGGTCATCTTCAGCATCATGTGCATGCTTGCTAATAATAACCAAACAACTATTTTTATTAACTGATTGCCCTGTCTAAATGTACATAGCCGCCATCTACATGTATCAATTGACCTGTGGTATGGCTCGATCTTTCTGATAAAAGAAAAGCAACCATATTGGCAATCTCCTCAGCGGTAGTCATCCTTGTTTCAAAAGGTATTTTAGAAACGATCTTCTTTAACTTTTCTTCGGGTTCTGCAAACGTTTTTATCCATGATTCATAAAGCGGCGTGTAACATTCTGCAACAATAATGGCGTTTACACGAATACTGTATGGAAGCAGTTCTACAGCCCATTCACGGGTAAGCGCATTGCGCCCACCGTTTGCTGCTGCATAAGCAGAAGTACCACCCTGCCCGGTTTCTGCCGTTTTTGAACTTATGTTTACAATAGGGCCTTTACTTTGTTTAAGCCATGGTAAAGCATAATGTGCTAATAAATAATAATGTAGCAGGTTGCGGTGCAGCGATAAAATAAATTTTTCATAACTGCCATGCTCCAGGCCTACGCCATCATTTACACCGGCATTGTTTACGAGGCCATCAATACGACCAAATTGTTTAACAACAGCATCAACTGCATTTTTGCACTCACTTTCATTGGTTAGTTCTGCAAGAACCTGGAAACATTTTCCCCCGGCGGCTTCAATCTTTCTTAAGGTAACCAGGTTATCTTCTTCGCTTCTACCCACGATTACCGGTATAGCTCCTTCTTTTGCCAATATATTTGTAATGCCTTCGCCAATACCTTTGGCACCACCGGTTACAATAATTACTTTGTTCTTTAATTCAAGTTCCATGTTGTTGTTTATTTCAGTTGATAAAACGTTGCTGCATTGTTGCCCCAAAAATCATTTTGTTCATCAAGGGAAAGCTTAGAAACAAACTGATCTGCTATGTTATAAACCTGCTGGTATGTTGCCGCAACCTGGCATACAGGCCAGTCGCTGCCATACATTATGCGCTTTGTGCCAAAAGCTTCAAACACTGTTTCTATATATGGTAAATAATCTTGCTGTTTCCATGCGTGCCAGTTGGCTTCTGTTACCATGCCGGATAGTTTGCAGTAAACATTTGGTAATTTACCAAGCTCCATAATATACTTTTTCCATGCAGTTATTTCGCCTTGAGCAATATTTGGTTTGGCAATATGATCGAGCACAAATTTTTGATTGGGGAACATAGCAGCAAACTCAACTGCTGCGGGTAATTGATGCGGGAAGATCAGTATATCGTAAGTAAAATTATATTTATTTAACTGCGCAATGCCGTTACAAAAATCTTTGCGCAATACAAAGCGATCATCCGGTTCGCTTTGTACTACATGCCTTAAACCTTTGAGCAATGGAAACTGTGAAAAATATTCAAGTTCTTTTTGTACGTTTTCTAAAGTAAAATCTATCCAGCCAATTACGCCTTTAATGAAACTGTTTTGCTCTGCATGCTTCAGCATGCTGTGTATTTCATCGGTATTTGTTTCGCATTGAACGGTTACGCAGCCCTCGAGTTGCTGCTGTTGTAAAAGTGGTTGCAAATGCTGAGGAAGAAAATCGTTTTTTAGAACAGCCATTGTATCGTCTATCCAACTGTGTTTATGTGGATCGTATTTCCAAAAATGCTGGTGGCTGTCTATACGCATGTTGTTGCAATTCGTTAAAGCAAAGTAATGATTTTTTTATAAAGCATGACTGCATTTGGAATTGTTGGCTAATTAATACTTTGAGGTGCTAAGAGTAGTAATGAGCTAACCTGTAAAGAAAGAAGTCTTTATCTCTTACGCCATAATTAGCTGTAATGAAGCGTTGTATCTTACTGTTCATTGCTTCTGCTTTTGCATTTGTTTT
>JANXWM010000592.1 GCA_025351145.1 Chitinophagaceae bacterium | reverse complement strand
GGCTGAATATTACGGTGTGCCTGTAATATTGCATACAGACCATGCCGCAAAAAAATGGTTGCCATGGATTGATGGTTTGTTAACTGCAGGCGAAGCTTATATGGCAAAGAACGGAAGGCCGTTGTACAGCTCGCACATGCTTGACCTTAGCGAAGAACCACTGCACGAAAACATAGAAATTTCTGTTGAATATTTTAAACGTATCAATGCATTGGGCATGAGCATTGAAGTGGAGCTTGGTGTAACCGGTGGCGAAGAAGATGGCGTTGATAATTCGGGTGTGGAGAATTCGAAAATGTACACGCAGCCAAGCGAAGTTGCACAAACGTACGATGCGCTTAGCAAAGTGGGAAGCCGCTTTACCATTGCCGCTGCGTTTGGTAATGTTCATGGTGTTTATAGTCCGGGTAATGTAGAATTACGCCCTGATATTTTGAAGAACAGTCAGGTATATCTTGCAGAAAAATTAGGGTTGGCTGAAGGTTCGAAGCCTTTATATTTTGTGTTTCATGGTGGCAGCGGATCGCCAAAAAATCAAATAAACGAAACATTGAATTACGGCGTAATAAAAATGAATATTGATACCGATATGCAGTGGGCTTTCTGGGAAGGTATCCTGCATTTCTATCAAAAGAATGAAGCTTATTTACAGGGCCAGTTGGGTAATCCTGAAGGGCCGCAGAAACCGAACAAAAAATTCTACGATCCGCGTGTTTGGCTAAGAAAAGGCCAGGATAATTTTGTAAAGCGTTTGGAAGAAGCGTTTGTGGATTTGAATTGCATCGGCAGAAATGCGTAAGAAAGTTTGTAGTTTATGGTTTGTAGTTGTTTGAACCAGGCGCAAGAATATGAATTAAGCTTTACTTGCGTCGCACTCTTGTACTGCATAACATAACTGAACAAAAAAATACAACCGGCATTTTAAAAGAGAACTCATGGCTGAGTTCTCTTTTTTATTTATGCCAAATCAGAATAACCAGGAGCAGGTAAATAAATATGGTTGATCAATTCACTGAAATACTGCGCAGCAAACAGCATGCGGCTGCCATACCAGCTAAACATTTCGCCATCCACAATCAGTATTTTGGGGATTGGGAATTTGCAAAATGATTCTTTATTTCTTTCACATGTTTTTCCTTAAATGGAAATGGCTCAGATGAAAGCAGGATAAGTTTTGCGCCGTGTTCTCTTATTGCTTCGATTGTAGTAACCGGATAACGCTTTTCTTTTTCAAATACATTTTGCAGACCACATTTGCGCAGCATATCGTTGATGAAATTATCACCGCCAATGGTCATGTAAGGATTACGCCAAATAAGGTAAGCTGTTTGCAGTTTATGGTTTGTGACTTGCAGTTTAAAGAATCTAGTTTCAATTTCTGCAATTAGTGTTTCTGCTTGCTTTTCTTTTGCAACCAATTCGCCAATGCTGCTGATCATCTTTATTGCATCTTCAAAGTTGTTGATATCGCTTATCCATACCGGTGCAATTTGCTGCAGTTCTTCCACCTGCTCTTTTACATTTTCTTCCTTGTTGGCTATAATAAGATCGGGTTTTAGTGATCTCATCTTTTCAATATTTACATTCTTTGTACCCCCTACCCTGCTTTTATTTTTAAACCATGTTTGAGGATGCACGCAAAATTTAGTAATGCCAATTACTTCTTCTTCCAACCCAAAATAATGCAGCAACTCTGTTTGTGAAGGAACAAGGGAAACAATTCGTTTTGGCGGATATACTTCCAGCTTAACAGTGCTACCTGTTTGGTCTTTACTTTGAAACATAGATTAAAGATAATGCCCGAAGTTTTATGGAAATTAAAATTACACGCATCTTACCTGCTAAATGTTTCTCATGAAAAACATGAGTGTTGTTTTGGTATTACTGCTTGTTGCTGTCACGATGCTTATCATCAGTTTCAATAATACTGACAGCCAGTTAGAAGATAAAAAAATTACACAGTCTTTAGCAGTGAATGATCTTAAATCAAATGCGGCTATAAACAGCATTGGCGACATTCCTTTACCTGAAGGTTTTGAAAGAATTGAAGTGGAGCAGGGTTCATTCGCGGAATGGTTACGCAACATTAAGCTGCGAAAAGACAATACAGTTTATTTATACAATGGAGAACCCAAAGACAGGCAGGATATGCATTACAGGGTTTTGGATATTTCAACAGGCAGCAAAGACCTGCAGCAATGCGCCGACTGCATTATGCGTTTACAGGCAGAATATTATTTTGAAAGAAAAGAATACAGTAAAATCAATTTCCCCGGTGGCGATGGAACTGAATACAATTTTGAAGCCTATGCACAAAAACATAACTTTTGCCACACTCATGAATGTTTATTAAAATTTCTTGAGACAGTATTTAGTTACTGTGGCACATATACAATAGAAAAGATGACAAAACATGTGCGTATAAATGAAATGCAGGTTGCTGACGTATTTTTAAGAGCAGGAAGCCCGGGTCATGCAATGATTGTGACAGATATGGCTGTTAATAAGGCAACAGGAAGAAAAATCTATTTGCTTGCACAGGGCTATATGCCTGCACAGGATATGCACATTGTAATTAACCCAACCAATAGCTCTTTGAGCCCGTGGTATGAAGTAAATGATGCTTTAAATATTATTACTCCCGGATGGATATTTAACCCTGATCAACTCAGGAGATAATGACTACTGATATGCTGAATTTATGTACGAAACCTATAGGAATGTTTTACAACAATTTACTCAATGTAAAAAGAGGATTAGCTTAGTAAAAGCCCAGCCAATCATACAACCACCGGTTAACATGCAAAATATAAAGCCTGCAAAGACCCAGGCGTTTGAGGATTTTGCTTCGTGTTTTTCATTGTTGGTTAAAGTTTCCATAGCACATAGTTTATTATTAAAAAATACTGTTTAATAATAGGTCGGTGCATTGGGAAATATGGAAACACGGGTTGTATAAAATAAAGCAAAGCGTGCTGCACAGGATTGCTGAATAATATTATGCAGTACAAGAGTGCGACGCAAGTAAAGCCTGATGTATGTTCCAGCTTCTGGCCCCAAAAAAAGAACCCGGATTTATTTTGCTGTTTGTTTAGAAAACTTTTTCCACAGGGTTAATACAATGTTCCATGCGATTAGCAGTAACCCAAAAGCTGAAGCGATTTTAGATAAAATATCGCCATAGGTAGTGTAAAAAGTTTCGCCATTTACTACTGGTACAACAGCTTTAATAAAAGCGGCTTTATCCCAGGGTTGTATGGCAATAATTTCTCCACTATTATTTATAACTGCAGAAATTCCTGTGTTGGCGCTGCGTACAACCCATTTGCGGGTTTCAATTGCACGGAGCCGTGCATACTCAAGGTGCTGCTTGTAGCCGGGGGTATTGCCCCACCAGCCATCGTTGGTCATAATGGTTAAAAGATTCGCTCCTTTGTTTACATAGCTGCCAACATACTCGCCATAAATACTTTCGTAACAAATAATTGGCGCACATACATAAGGGTTACCGGGCTCACTGAAAATGGCAGACTCTTTTGATTTTCCGTAACCACTTGCCGTACCGCCAAATTTCTCGAAAACAGGCGCCATCCATAATAAAAAATCCGGCAATGTTTCTACGCCGGGTACCAATTTACTTTTATTATAAAACTGCAATGGCGTATTTGCTTTTATTGCAACCGAGGCATTGAATACATCGTAATAAGTATTGTCGCGGTCGTTAAGCCTTGCAGAATTTGTTTGCTTTACTGTACCATAACTTTTAAACGTTTCTATTCCGGTTACCAGCGTAACAGCCGGGTGCCTGTTTATAAAAGCAAACACAGGTTGATATATTGCTGAAGTTGCAAACTCATCCTGCCAAACGCCATCAGGCAAAGCAGTTTCGGGCCAAACCACAAGCCTGGTGCTGGTATCAAGTTCTTTTTCAGAAAGGGAGATCAATGTTTGCAGTTGTGCAGAAATAGTCGACACATCAAATTTTTCATCGTAAGGATCAACATTGGGCTGAACAATAATAACATTGGTAGCAGGTTTACCAATGGCCGTAAAAGTAGAATTAACTGTTTGCGGATTTACAAGAAACGAAATAATAAATGGAACAATAATCACCGCGGCAACGATTGCAATACTTCGTGCTTTGTATTTCTTACTTCGTACTTTAACGAAAAGGTTATAGAGCAAAACATTTACCAGCAGCACCCATAAACTACCGCCGCTTGTGCCGGTAAATTCGTACCATTGAATCCAGTCCGGATGCAGTGCAAAGCCATTACCAAGTGTAAGCCAGGGCCAGCTTAATTGCCAGTTCAGGTGAATATATTCAAACATCATCCAGAAAACAATAAGCGATAAAAAGCCCGTTCTTTTACCATATTTATTTTTAAAAACATGGTAGCCCCACCAGGGCAAAGTCATAATTAAACTGTTTAGTATTATGGCACCGGCAGCACCCACATCAGAAGCATTCCATATCCACCAGGTAGTAAGTATATTCCAGGTAAACATGGTTATGTAACTGTAAAAAAAGAATGACAGTTTTCTGTCAGTATTGTCGGCTACCTGCAACAAAGGAACCAGTGCAATAAAAAGCAAAAACGTAAGTGACGAAACGGGCCACGCTGCATAAAGTAATATTCCGGAAAGTAAAGAGAGCGCCGCAGGCAGTAACTTTTTCAAATATTAAATTTTGGGCAATTTCGTTAATTGCATCCATTTTTTAGAAGAAACATTCACCATATTAAAAAATAAAAAAGTAGGATTGTTCAGGGCAGACATTGGTTTTTGCAGAGAAACAATTTTGAACCCGGCAGTAGATTTTTATGGCATTGTTCCTTGCGTCGCACACTTGTACTACAGAATATAACTGAGCTTTTAACAGCCAATACACCCAACTGCAAAATTTGGGTTAAACGAGCAGATAAAAAACAGCATGTTTAAAAAAACAGGTACGCTGCAATAATAATCGCGAATAATTCGAGGAACCAAATCACCACTTTCTTTTTGCCTGCAAAATAATTCCATAAAAAAAAGTCGATAAATAAAACGTTAGTTATGGCAAAAGGAAATAAAATTAAAAGGAGTAAATCGCTGTGCACTGCACCTGTTCCTGTTACAAGTTGATAACCAAAAATGATGGTTAAAACAGGTACAGCAAGTAAAAAAGGGGAAAGCCTTTTAAATAAAGATGATTGAAAGCCGGTAACTGTTTCCTTATTTAATGGCTTAGGAAAAACAGATAAATTATTTCTAAATACTGTCTCCGGCTTTCTTAAAGGTTGGGCTTCGTTCTTTAAAAGGTTTCGAAACTCTTTAAGTTGTAATTTTTTAATTGGGTGTTGCAAAGTTATCATGGGGGTAGGTTAACTAATGAAAATAAATTCCTGTAAAACTGATATGTAGATATTTTTAAAATGAAAAAGTTTAACCAGATGAAAAAAAAATTAAAATTTCGTTTAGACAACTGTTCAAAAGCTACAGCTTACCTTAAATAATCTTCTACCAAAAAAAATAGAATTTTTAAAAAAAATAAATTAAATTAGTGCTACAAATGGTTTATTTAGGCATAAGAATTAGATCGGTACCCATTCTGCAACTAAAATAGACATTCAGTTTAATCCGCTGTTACCATTGCAATTAAGGCAGTTTAACTAACGGTTAATCAATTTAAAGTGGATAATTTTTCAAATAATATTGGAGCTATTATATTAACAACTTATTAAAATTTGATTAAGAAAAATATAATAGTATTTAAACTTTAATTTTTTATTGCAGTCGTAGTGGCCTTCCCTTAATTCGTTTTTATGTGCAGATCCGTTAACCCTCTTGCTATTGCCTTGCTGCTTTTTCTGCCGCAACTTTTGTATGGGCAGGAGACTACAGCAGGAATTGATGGAATGGTATCTGGCAATCAGATACCGCTGGAAGGAGCAATTGTAAAAGCTGTTCATCAACCTACCCGAACAAGCTATGCCACTACTACCCGCAAAGACGGAAGGTATAGCCTGGATAATTTAAAAATAGGTGGCCCCTATACAATTACAGTAAGTTTCACTGGTTTCGAAGATGAAAAAAAAGAGAATATTGTACTCTTTCTTGGGCAGCAGTTTAACGCAGATTTCTCTTTGAACCCACAGGTAAAAAGCCTGCCCCACGTAACCGTCAAATCGCAGTCACAGGGTAATGGTCATGAAGATAATCCTGATCCCACGGATGTTCTTCCTTATACTGTAATTCAACGATCACCAACCGTCGACCGGTCTTTGATAGATTATTTAAAACTCACCCCTGGGTACAGTGATAATAATTACGCCGGCCGCAGTAAATATTATAATAGTATTACTGTTGACGGTGCCAGCTTAGATAATGCCTTTGGCATTCTTTCATCCTCAGGAACAACTATTCCGGGACAGCCATTAACTATTGAAAGTATAGAACAAATACAGGTAAATATTTCGCCTTTTGATGTATGGCAGGGAGGCTTTTCGGGGGCTCAAATAAATATCGCTACCCGCAGTGGTACAAATAATGTAACAGGTTCTGCATATGCCTACGATAATGGAATCGGCACCTTAGGTGATAGGGCTGGGAATACGAAAGTACCAATAGAAGATTTTGAATTTAAAATACGTGGGTTTTCTGTCGGCGGCCCAATAAAAAAAGATAAATTATTTTTCTTTTTAAGTGCAGAAAATCAAATACTCAATTCTGCCTCTACCAGCTTTACTGCCTCTGATTCTTTACATCCCCCAGGCGGCAACGTTTCACTCGCAACCGCTGACGATCTTAACAAATTAAGGCAGTTTCTTATTCAAAGATTTAGTTACGACCCCGGCAAATTCCAAGATTACGACTATCAAACAAAACGAAATAAATTATCTGTAAAAATTGACTGGAATATTAATGACAATAACAAATTCACCCTTAAATATAATTATTCAAATGTTAGCAGGGATTTTCCTTCTGGCAACAATGGTGCACCTTCTGGCGGAAGGCAGGCCGGCCCCACAAGCTTACCATTTAGCAGCAGCGGGTATACAAACATCAATAATTACAATGTTCTCATTGCAGAATTAAATACACGTATCAACAATAAAGCTTCCAACAAATTACAAGTGGGTTATACAACGGTTAGAAATTTTCGCACCAGCCAGGCCAATGATAATTTCCCTTTTGTGGATATCCTGAATGGGCATGGGCAATCTTATACTTCATTTGGTTACGAGCCCCTTAGCTATAATAACCTTACCAACATTAATCTCTTCCAGGTATTAGACATATTCAGATTGAATAAAGGCAGCCATGAAATATCATTTGGAACACAAAATTATTTTAAGCAATTTAAAACAGGTTTTGCACCGTATTATAATGGCCTTTACCGTTTTAATTCACTATCAGATTTTTATAACAGTGTCAACAACGGGGCCGCAAATGCAAGCAGGTATATTTTACAGTATACCATTACAAAAGACGGTTCATTTCCTTGTCCTGAAATAAATACATCTGAATTAGGATTTTTTGCTCAGGACAAATGGAGTGTAACAGATAATTTTTCGTTTAGTTACGGGCTGCGTTTGGATGTTCCTGTTTTTCACAATAAACTTATATCAAACCCTCATGTTCCATCTCTTGTTTTTAGAAATGGTAAGCAATACGATGTTAGCCAAAATCCAGGCAATAACGCATTGGTTTCTCCCAGGATAGGTTTTAACTGGGGTGTAGCTAACGATAAAAAAACACAGGTCAGGGGTGGCGTTGGTTTATTTGCCGGGCCTCCGCCATTTATTTGGCTTAGTAACCTTGCAAGCAATAATGGTATGCAGTTTGGCAGCCTCCAAAAATCAAGGATAGCATTTTCGCGGTTTCGCGAAAAATACCTCGTAGATCCAGTCAAAGAAAACACTTCCTACAATCTTGCATTAACTACAAAAGATTTTAAATTTCCACAGGCTTTAAAAGCAACTTTAGCTGTAGATAGAAAATTGCCTGGCAATATCACTGCCACCCTGGAAGCTACTTATTCAAAAGATATCAGTGCCGTATATTTCCAGAATGTAAACTTACCCGAAACAGGGAAAGCTTTAGCAGGGTCTGACAACAGGATCCGCTACGACAGCAGCCAAATTTATGGTGGGCACCCCGTGGCTTCCCCAACAAACCCCAATATAGATGATGCCATTTTAATGACCAACTCCAGCAAAGGCTATGGCTATGCAATAACACTGCAATTACAAAAGATAACAGGTAGTTTTTATTTCGCGGCGGCATATACTTACAGCAAGGCAAAAACAATAAATGATGGAGGTTATTTTCAATCCAACATTTGGAAAGCAAGGCCCGTTAACGGAGATCCCAATGCAGAAGAATTAGGCTATGCAGATTTTTACATGCCACATCGTATCATTGCATACGGGTCTTACCGTAAAGAATATGGTAAGCACTTTGCAACATCTGTCGGGTTTGTTTTTGAAGCCTCTCCCGCCGGCGTAGGTTCTTATACATACAAAGGCGATTTAAATAACGATGGCGTATCAGATAATGACCTGATGTATATTCCCAAAGATCAGGATGATATTGTGCTTGTTCCTGTTAGTAAAAATGGAGGATCTTATACCGATACAAGAACAGCAGATCAAATATGGGCGCAATTAAACAGCTATATAAACCAGGATGCATATTTAAGCAAACACCGTGGCCAAACAGTGCAGCGAAATGCAGTTGTTTTTCCATTTTATAACCGGTTAGACCTTAATATTATGCAGGAGTTTTACCTTGAAAACAAAACATCCAAACTAAGGCATACGCTTACAGTTTCATTCGACATATTTAATTTCAGTAATCTTATAAACAAAAACTGGGGCAGTTACAAACCGTTCACCTCTTTTAGCAACTACGATCCTTTTACCTCTTCAATTCTTCAGTTCGAAGGCATTGAAGGCCCGGAAGAACTCAATCCTGGCAAGCCTAAATTTTCATTCCCATACCTCGATCCTGCAAACAAAATTCCCCTTGAAAAAAGTTATACAGACGATGCAAGTGTGCTTTCGTTATGGCAGGGCCAAATTGGTGTGCGTTATACTTTTAGATAATTACATTAACAGCCTTATTAACTTAGCCGTGGTAGTACTATTGAGCTTCAGTTGTGTCACTCACTTGTACGTTCTAAACATTATTCAGCATCGGCTTCGGTGCTGCATCCTGCATTGAAAACGACAACTAAGGATGTGGACCATAAGCTCAAAAATATTATGCTGTACAAGAGTGCGACGCAAGGAACGATGCTATTCCTCCAATTGCCGGGCTTCATAAAAATTAGCTTGCTAAACCAACAGAACTGCTGTATTGATTTGCAATTTCACTTTCCCGTTTGGCAACCTCTCAAATGTGTTTATTAATGCAGAATATCAATTGAGCCTGTTCAATCACTAAATACAACTTGCAAGCGAAAAAAAAAGTTTCTAATTTAATATAATGTAACCACAAAGCTTTTCTTTTCAAAGTAACACTTGTAAAATTTATAAAGAAATTTCACCAGTCGATGATTCTTTATTTTAATAAAACAATAAAAAACAACAATTATGAAAACAAAAATTTCAGCGATCACGGTATGTATAATTACTGTATGCATCCTTGCAACTTTTCAGTCAACAGCGCAGCCGCAACGGCCTGGTGTAAAGCCAGCTAATGGGTATCAAATAGCAGGTGGCAGCCTACCCGCCAGCTACAGTTATAAAATTTTTGAAGCCCCCAATAAAATGTATGGTTACGATATTTATAAAAACAACAAATTCCTGTTTCATCAGCCGGCTTCCATTATTACAGCAGACAATTCTTTGGCAGTTCTTGCAAAAAAAGAACAGGCAGAAAAAGCTGTATTACTGGCGATTGAAAAAATAAAAAAGGGCCAGCCAGCCACACTTACACAGGAAGAAATAAAGAAAACTATAACACAATGAAACTTGATTAACTCATTACCTTATTAAAATCGTTTTGTATGAAACAGATAACTAAAATAATACCCCTTCTTATACTTATAAGTGCTGCTATATACCCTTCTTTAAAAGCGCAAAATTTTAATGTACTGGATATTAATAAGTCAAAAGACGCCAATCCCCGTAATTTTAGCTTATTCGATTACCAGTACGACTTTTTAAATGCACCTTCTCAATATGCTGTGCTCAACGGTATTTCTTATTTTGCTGCCAATGATGGCATTAACGGAAATGAAATATGGCGCAGCGATGGAACACCCGCAGGAACAAAAATTCTGAAAGATATAAACACGGGTGCTGCATCATCAAACCCTTATGCAGTAACAGTTTCGGGCGGAAAGATCTACTTCAGAGCAGATGATGGCCAGCATGGCTTTGAATTATGGGTAAGCGATGGAACATCCGCAGGAACAAAAATGGTGAAAGATATTAACCCGTCAACAGGTTCTTTTCCAACCTTTCTTACAGATGTAAATGGCACTTTATATTTCTTTGTAGATATTTCTCCTACTGTCGCAGCCCAGTTATGGAAGACAGACGGAACTGATGCCGGAACAACAATAGTGGCTGACTTTTATACGCCGGATTTTGGATATGGTTATGCAGCCAATCAGTTAACCAACGTAAATGGCCGTTTATATTTTGTGTTGAACAGCTATTCAGATGCGGAAATTTGGACAAGTGATGGCACAGGCAGTGGAACTGTAAAAGTGAAAGACATTAATCTTTATGGAGGCAGTTACCCCTACAGTTTAACCTCGTTTAAAGGATTACTCTTTTTTTCTGCTGATGATGGCACAGGCAGAAAGTTGTGGGCTTCTAATGGCACGGATGCCGGCACAAAACCGATTAATAATATTAATAACATTTACCTGTATGATGACGCAGCAAATAACATATTTAATAAATTTATTCCAATAAAAAACAAGCTTTTCTTTTCTGGTTACAGCCCTGATAACGATGGCAGTGAGCTATGCAGTTTTGATGCCTCAAACATTAATAATAATATTGAAGTGGTAAAAGATTTTAACCCGGGAAACCCAAGCCATAACCTGTATGACGTGATCAATATAAATAACGAATTATTCTTTACAGTTTACGTGGGCGGTAACGACCAGTCTCTATGGAAATCTGATGGTACAACTGCCGGTACTGTTCAGGTAAAAGATATGAATCCGGGAGGAACCAATATTTACCTGTTCAAAAGTTTTGCTAATGCGCATGGTACTTTGCTATTTTCATTTTACGATGATGCACATGGCTACGAAATATGGAAAAGCGATGGCACAGAAGCAGGGACTGTAATGGTAAAAGAGATTAACCCGGGTATATACAGTGCAGCGATATCTGACATAACCTATGTTGGTGGTACACTCACACTCTTCGAGGCAACAGACGGAACCAACGGTATTGAATTGTGGAGAACAGATGGTACAGCAGCAGGTACGGGAATGGTGAAGAATATCAACAAAACAAGTACTTCATCATCATACCCTTCCTGGCTTAAGGCAAGCTCAGATGGCAGTAAACTTTTTTGCCAGGCAACCAATAATCAGAATGGCAATGAAATGTGGGTAAGTGATGGCTCTGCTTCCGGCACCAAATTACTGAAAGATATTCTTCCGGGGGCGTTTAATTCTTATCCAGGCAACCCGGTTAGCCTTAATAATTCAACCTATTTTATTGCATCTGTTTTAGATACCACTTTCCCAAACACTTCAGATGATTATACACTAAACCGTCTTTTTAAAACAGATGGCACCGAAGCAGGCACATCAGTAATATCAGTTCCGGCTTTAGAAAGCGAATTAAATGGCAGCGCTTATGTTTCGGGGGTTTATGCCACATCAAACCTGGTCTACATACTCGTGTTTAACTATGTATATTATCAATACGAACTATGGCGCAGCGATGGAACTTCTGCAGGCACCTACGCAGTTAAAACAGATTTAAGTGCTTACTATTCCGTAAACCCAACTCCATCCGGAAGTTCATTATTTTTCACCAACTACGATAATACATCCGCCTATGAATTATGGGTAACTGATGGCACGGCAGCAGGCACAAATATTACAAAAGATATAATGCCCGGTTACGGCTCTTCCAACCCATACAATCTCTATTCCTTTAATGGCAAGGTCTATTTTAATGCAACAGATGCCAGTTATCTCACTTATTTATGGAGCTCTGATGGCACTGCGGCAGGTACAAGGCCAGTGAAGAAAACAGTAATTGCATCAATTATGCTTGGAAGCGCAAATGGAAAATTATTATTCAATTCCTACACCAGCAACCAGGGTAATGAACTATGGGTAACAGATGGTACTGCTGCAGGCACTAAACCGGTAAAAGATATCTGGCCCGGATATTCCGGTTCAAACCCATATAATGGTGTAAGTACCGGATCATTAGTTTATTTTATTGCCAATGATGGTATAACAGGTGGTGAACTTTGGAAATCAGATGGTACCACAGCGGGTACTCAATTGGTAAAAGATATTACACCCGGCGGCAGCGGAAGCGATATTTTTTCCCAGGTAAATGTAAACGGCCGTTTATACTTTATTTATGCTGATGCACTCTGGAGTTCTGATGGCACTACCAATGGCACTGCACCGGTAAACGATGTAAATCTTGTGGGTGTTACCGGTTTATGGAACTTAACTCCAGCAGGCAGCAAATTATTTTTTACGGCTTACAATGTTGCAACAGGCCAGGAATTATACGAAGGTAATACTACCGCTGTTGCATCATCCAATGCTGATAAGATTACAGCAGCAACAACTGCTTCTGCCCTAAAAGATGTATATCCCAATCCTGCTAAAAATGTGCTGAATATAAAAATTGCAGCAGTCAATAAAGGCAGTTTAAACCTACTGGTAACAGATGTTTCAGGAAAACCGCTGATCAATAAAACAGCTGGCACAGCAAATGGCGAAATTATTATACAACTTAATATTTCGCAGTTACCTGCAGGTACTTATTTCTTAAAAATAATATCAGCAGATGGAAAAGAAAACGGAGTAAGCAAGTTTATAAAACAATAAATAAAAACACCTCAACCCGTTCGGCAGGCTGCATTTTTATGCGGCCTATTTTTATTTATAACAAATCAATATTCAGAAAACAATTTTGTTACAGGCTTTTGTATTTCATGGCATCGCCGCTTGTGTCACTCACTTGTACGTACTGAACATTATTCAGCTTTGGCCTCAGTGCAGCATCCTGCATAGAAAGCGGCAACTAAGGATGCAGGCCAGAGCTCAAAAATATTATGCTGTACAAGAGTGCGACGCAAGTAAAGCTTAATGCATTTACTTCTGCCCGGCTCATAACTTTTCCTCATATTATACACCACAGCATAGGCCCGAAGCATCTTTTAAGTGCTAAGTGCTCATTTCCCTTATTTTTGTAACAATCACTAATATCAAGGCATGAGCATCCCAAAAGGAAAACTTATAGCGATCGGCGGAGCAGAAGATAAAGGATCGGAGCTGGACAATGATACCATCCACCGGGGCAACCACAATTTTTTTGAAGCAGGCATTTTGCGCCGCATTGTAGATGAAGCAGGCGGTGTTAATGCACGTATTGAAGTTATTACCACCGCATCAACCATTCCTTATGAAGTAGGCGAAAATTATTTAAATGCTTTTGGCAAAATCGGCTGCACCAATATTGGCCTTATGCATATACGCAACCGCGAAGATGTTGCCACCGAAGATCACCTGCGGCGCATACGCAACTGCGATTGTGTTATGTTTAGCGGTGGCAACCAGTTGCGTTTAACCGCAGTGTTTGGCGGCACACAGTTTCTTAAAACAATTACGCACAGGTACGAAAACGAAAAGCTCGTAGTTGCCGGAACTTCTGCCGGTGCCATGGCCATGAGCAGCACCATGATTTATGAAGGCAATGCAAGCCGTGCACATTTAAAAGGCGAGGTAAAAACCACCACAGGCTTAGGCTTCATGGATAATGTAATCTTCGATTCACACTTTGAAAAACGTGGCCGCTTTGGAAGACTGGCGCAGGTTGTTGCTGCAAACCCTTCATGCATTGGTATTGGTTTGGGCGAAGATACCGGCATGCTGATAACCTACGGCAACCGCATGGAAGCCATTGGCAGCGGTCTTGTAATAATCATAGACGGCCACGAAATAAGCCATACCAACATTGCAGACATTCACGAAGGCAGCCCTTTGAGTGTAGAAAATTTAAAAGTACATTTCTGTGCCAAAGGCAATGGCTACCTTGTAAATGAAAGAAAGTTTATTGAACTGATGGGCAAAGAAACCACACCTGTTATGACGGATGTTTATTAATCGTGCAACCTGAAAGAATAATGTTTTTTGAGCCCGGCTGAAATACTACTATAAAGCTTTACTTGCGTCGCACTCTTGTACATTCATATCAATATTCAGCAATGTGCAACAGTGTTCTTTTTTTTGCAATCTCCATTTAATCAAAGTTCCATTTATGAAACGAAGAAAATTTTTACAGCAAACAGCATTGGCATCTGCGGCTATCGCAACGTCAAAATATGCAACAGCAAATACTGTAAATGATTTTCCTGTTGTACGTATTGCCGAAAGCCAGCGAAAATTTAAAAGCGTTGCTGTAGAAAAACTGATCAAAGAAGTAAAAAGCAAGATTGGCAATAAAGAACTCGGCTGGATGTTTGAAAATTGCTTTCCTAATACCTTAGATACAACCGTAGATTTTGAAACCATCAACGGCAAACCCGATACTTATGTTATTACCGGCGATATAGACGCCATGTGGCTGCGCGACAGCACTGCACAGGTTTGGCCTTACATTCCACTGTGCAAAGAAGACCCCGCTTTAAAAGAGCTGATACACGGCGTAATTAACCACCAAGTAAAATGTATTTTAAAAGACCCTTACGCCAACGCTTTTTATAAAGATGAAAATAAAATAAGCGAATGGAAGGCAACTGATGTTACGGATATGAAACCCGGCATTCACGAACGCAAATGGGAGATAGACAGTTTGTGTTATCCCATCCGTTTAAGTTATGGATACTGGAAGGAAACGGGCGACTCCTCCCCTTTCGACGATCAATGGGTTGCTGCCATGAAACTGATTGTAAAAACATTTAAAGAGCAGCAAAGATTACATTCGCAAGGCCCATACACATTTCAGCGAAATACTTCCTGGGCTACGGATGGTGTGCCATTGAGCGGTTATGGTTATCCTGTAAAACCGAATGGATTAATCTGCTCTATGTTCAGGCCAAGTGATGATGCAACAGTATTTCCTTATTTAATACCAAGCAATCTTTTTGCCTACAAGGCGCTTGACCTTATCAATAAAATACCAAGCACAGATAAAGAGGAAGACCTGTTTTCACAGGAGGTATATGCACTATCCCAGCAAATAAAAAACGCGGCATTTGCTGAAGGCATGATTGACCATAAAACATTTGGAAAAATGTTTGCCTATGAAGTAAACGGTTTTGGCAGTTTTAATTTAATGGATGATGCCAACGTTCCTTCATTATTGTCACTGCCATATTTAGGCATTGTTGATGCAGGTGACGCCGTTTATCAAAACACAAGAAATTATGTACTTTCTCAAAACAATCCTTTCTTCTTTAAAGGCAAAGCAGCGGAAGGTATTGGCGGTCCGCATGCAGGTTTGGATATGATTTGGCCGTTAAGCATTATTATGCGCGGGCTAACTTCAAATGATGACTTGGAAATAAAAACCTGTTTGGATACCTTACAAAAAACGCATGCCAATACAGGTTTTATGCATGAGAGTTTTAATAAAGATGAGCCTAAAAATTTTACACGAAAATGGTTTGCATGGGCCAATACTATTTTTGGAGAATTTATCTGGAAGGTTTACAAGGTAAGGCCGCATTTACTAAACTGATTTTATTGCAAACCTGACAGGTTTTTATTTTGAAGTGAATTTCTCTAGTTATAAACGTACAAGAGTGCGACGCAACGAAAGCTTAATTGGGTATTGCAGCAGGGAATATCAAAAAAAATACCGTTTAAAATTCATCTTGTTTTTCTGGCATATTATCTATTCTTCTGTTTAAGCATTGCGATACCATTTATCCGCAATCTCTTTACTAAATACCGCCCAGTCTTTTTATTTTTCTTTCCGTAACCTCAGCAAAACGTTTCCCTTGTAATGGTTCAGGCGCCATAAAAAATATTTGCAATCCCACATCTTTCTGAATCAAAATCTTCTTTCAATTTACTGCCCGGCTTACGGGCGATGGGCATCCTTGTTTGTTTAATGAGTTGTTGGGGTGATTCATCCATACAAATGACCGGGAAAGTTTTATGATAAGGCCGTTTGTATAAATCCGGCACCTGTTCCATTTGTGCCACAAACTGGTTATTTTGAATAGGGGGAATATCCAGCCAACTACTTTCCATTTTTTTCTAAAAGTTTCACACATTCTGGACCGGTGTTAAATAATAGATCAAGAATACTCAGGTTTGTCTGAAAACCTATCCGATCTTCAAAAACCTGCGGATATATCAGATCAAAACTTTCATCCTGAAAGTTTTTAGGTGTCCATCTATTTCTTAAATCTTCTATGCTGGCATCTTTTTTTTGTTCAAAGGGGATCTGTTCTGCAATTATTATTTCTGCTGTCAAATTTAATGTCCGCTTTAGCCAAAACATAATTGAAATATTAAAATCAAATAGAAAATCGACTTGCCCCTTAAAAAGACATTCCAGATCATCCCGGTAATATTCAAAATAAGGAGATCTGTTATAACAGGAGAACATAGTGCGCCAATGGTTTATTTGCCATTTTTCGTTGTTGCAAATTTTAATATCCCGATATAGTGGGTTTTTATCCGTGCTTTTTTTAACAGGAATAGAAAGATTTATTAAACCATTACTACCAGCCAGCACACATCTATTACGAAATGTTGCTTTGGGAAACTCTTCACATATAAATAAAATTATATGTGTTTTTTTAAATAAATATTTAACTAAGTTAATTAACGAGAAATATTGATTATCAACAATTATAATGTCTTTTTCATTCATAAAAAATAAATTAGAATAATTGTAAATTTTAATAAAGTAGTGGAAAAAATAACTATAATTTTATCAATATTAAATAACATATAAAGTATATAATATAATGATAATCAATAGTATTTATATTTAATTAAAATACCAATCTAAATAGTACATAAATTTTTACCTGAAAGTTGCATTTGTCTAAAATTTATAGCATTAAATATAACCTAAATTACAATCGTTTCCTTACGTGTTAAGAAGTTTCTATTATTTTGTGATGAAATATTAAAATGAAAAATATAGCCTCTCTCCTCATTTTGTTTGCCTTCAGTATAAGTTGTAAAAAACCTGAAAGTTTTGAATATCGGGATTTGAAGAATTTCAAAGTAGACAGTCTCGGATTTGAAAAGTCGGCAGTAAGTATGGATCTTGTTTATTTTAACCCAAACAATTTTGGAGTCGATTTAAAAAAAATAGATTGTGATGTTTATGTAGAACACAATTACCTGGGAAAATATATTCTTGACACAACTATGCATATAGCAAAAAAATCAGAATTTTCTGTTCCCTCCCACATGCAGGTAGATATGAGAAATATTTTTAAAAACACTTTAAACTCTTTTTTTGCAAGCGACCTGCTTTTAGAGGTAAAGGGTACAACAAGAGTAGGTAAAGCCGGAATTTATATTACCGTACCATTCTCTTATTCAGGAAGACATAAGTTTAGTTTTTTCTAAAGGCATTTTCATATCCAGCTTTTTTCACGTTCGGTCAAAAGCTGAAGCATTTGTGGTCGTACAAGAGTGCGACGCAACAAAAGTTCAATACTTCTTTAAATTTTTGGCCCCCCGAAAGGCATTTTATCAAAAACGTAATGTTATTACCACCGTTTCTCTTAAGTCATTTTTCAACCTTCAATGCCTTTTTAGTTATTAGCCGGGCTCCATTGCTACTATAATATCCATTTGCATCGCACTCTTATACGTTCTGTAATTCTATTCAGCATAGCACGGTCAGGCTCATTGTACACAGCTTTCCTTAAATTACAGGTACACAAATTCATTAAATTCCTTTAGTCAGTATTTAGTCTAAACACTCATTTTAAAGTGCCAAGCTTATTACTTTTTCTGGTACGGACTGTTGTTAACATCTTTGTAGATATTTATACCATCAACGGGGAAAAAATCCCAATTGATTTTTCACAAATCTTAGAATACCGGTTTTAGTAATATAATTGCTAAAAGGCATCATATTTGAAAAAGCCATTAGAAATTAAGTAGCACTGAGCGGGAGGTATAAAAATCAGGTTACTTACTAAGAAACCTCGAGTAACTTTTTTTTAACAAGTTTTTTTTGAAAGGGTCTATTTAAATTAATTATTTCTGCTTCTGAAAAAAGTTTTATACAAGATATTAAAAGTTACCGGCTGGCTTTTGGGAAGTATCATTTTCCTGGTAATGCTCATTCTTATTCTTATACAAGTACCTGCTGTGCAAAACTTTGCAAAGGAAAAAGCGGTAGCCTATCTTGAGAATAAGCTTAAAACAAAGGTTGAAATTGGCAAGCTAAGCGTAGATTTTCCCAAACAGGTTGTACTCGAAAACGTGTACTTCGAAGATCAGAAAAAAGACACTTTATTGGCTGGAAATAAAATACGCGTAGATATTTCGCTGTTTAAGTTACTCAGCAATACAGTGGAGGTAAATTATTTTGAACTGGATGGAGTAAGGGCAAATATTTACAGGCTTGGCAGCGATACTGTTTTCAATTTCGACTATATAATCAAAGCCTTTGCCGTTGAGCCTGAAAAAGAACAAGCAGTAAAAGATACAGCAACTTCAATGAAGTTTAAGATAGGTAAGATTGAACTTAAAAAAATCACTGCTACTTATAAAGATGATATTACAGGTAATGATGTTTATTTCTATTTAGGCAATTTTAGAACAACTATTGACAAATTTGATCCAGCCCATTCTGAATATGCGGTACCAACAATTTCCATAGCCGGCATAATTGCACGGATCAAACAGTATAAACCTTTAGTAAAAGCTAAAACAACAGCTCAGGTAGAAGCAGAAAGTAACGAACCAATAAAAATTAAACTAGACTTAGGTACTTTACAGTTTAACAACATCAACCTGGATTACACAAATGACATTTCTGTATTAAAAGCTCAATTAAACCTGGGAGAGTTAGTTACAAAATTTGGGAAACTGAACCTCGCAAAACTATTTGTCCCGTTAAATAGACTCCAGCTGAGTATTACAACCGTAAAAGTGTTTATGGGTAAATCAGCAGCTTCTAAAGTTGCGGTAAAAGAAGTAGAAAAACATGCAACGGCCCAGGCAAATAATCCATGGCAAATTGCATTGAACAACGTATTCTTTACCAATAATGAAATACAATTTGATAATGATAACAATCCTGCCATCAAAACTGGGATGGATTACAATCACCTGCATATAAAAGGGCTCACAATTAAGGCAGATAGCTTAAATTTTACTCCTGCTGCGTACAAAGGAAACATAGCGCTGGCAGCTTTTACTGAAAAAAGCGGTTTCAACCTGCAAAAATTTCAAACAAATTTCTTTTACAATGATACTATCACTAAGCTTGCAAATTTTTTAGTGCAGACAGACAAAACAATTATAAAGGATAATATACAGTTTGGCTACACCGCTGTTAGCGTTATTGCAGATAAGCCTGGCGATTTATTTATTGATGCCAGTCTAAGACAATCCAAACTGGCGGTAAAAGATATACTGATATTTGCTCCATTTCTTGCAGAAAATTTAAAAGGTAATGAACAATCGGTAGTGGCTTTTAATGGAATCGTAAAAGGTTTTGTAAAAGATATTAATATCCCCAACTTTGAATTAAGCGGCCTTGGAAGCACAACCGCAAAAATATCAGGCAATATAAAAGGATTGCCCAATGCGAAAAACGCTTATTATAATTTGCAGCTTGCCAGGTTTGCAACTTCTAAAAAAGACATTGAAAATTTTGCACCAAAAAATTCCATCCCTTCCAATATACGCATACCCGAAAAGCTTTCTGCAAAAGGTTATTTTAAAGGAACCATCACAAACTTTTCCGCTAAATTAAATGCGCAAACAACAAATGGCAATGCTGATATAGCAGGCTCAATGGCGAGCGGAGGAAAATCCTATTCTGTAAAAGCATTATTGAATAACCTTGATCTTGGTTATATATTAAAGCAGGAAGAAAATATTGGTAAGGTAAGTCTGGAAACTAATGCAACTGGCAGCGGCTTCGATTATAAAACTATGTCGGCAAAAATAAACGCCCGTTTGCTTGAAGGTGAAATCAGGAAATACAATTATAAAAATCTTTTGCTCGATGCATCTATTGCAAAAGGAAACGCTGTTGTAGAGTCTTCTATTAAAGATCCAAACATTAGCTACCTTTTAAAAGCAACTGCAGATCTAAGAAACAAGTACCCCGCTGTGCAGATGAGCCTTCAATTGGATACCCTTAATCTTTTAGCACTTCACTTACTCGCAGACAGTTTGCAAATGAGCGGCATTCTAAATGCTGATTTTACCAACACGAATCCGGATGCTTTAGAAGGCAAGCTTAATATTTACAACCTTGCTTTAAACAGTAATAATAAAAATATTGTCACGGATACCATTAGCCTGGTTGCAGCTAATTCAATTGATTCCGGCGAGCAAATCAACCTACATGCAGAGATGGCCGATATCAACTGGAAAGGAAAATTTAAACTCACAGAAGTTGCACAGGCTCTTCAGCATACACTCAATCAATATTATTCTGTTTCTGGATTTAAGGATACCACTTTTTCTCCAGAGCAATGGGAGATGAATATGCGTTTAAAAGCTTCTCCCCTGGTATTACAATTTATGCCACAGTTAAAAGGTACTGATACAGTGGGGGCAAAAGTTTCATTCAACAGTTCAAAAAATAATCTTAGCATTTCTGTTCATGCTCCCAAAATTAAATTTGGTGAACAGGTTATTGAGCAATTAAATGCAACAGCATCCACAAATGAAAAACAACTTGATTATAATATCAGCACAACCAAGGCCGGAAGTAAAAGCTTCCAGTTATACGAAACAACTTTATCAGGCTATATCGCAAACAATACAATCAACACTTCTCTTTTATTAAAAGATCAGAACCAAAAGACCAGCTATCATTTTTCAGGAAGGTTAAATGAAGTCGCTGATGGAATAAAATTTTCACTTTTACCAGACAGCCTTTTACTTAATTACGATAACTGGGGGGTGAGTAAAGACAATTATATCCAGTACGATTCAACGGGTATAATTGCAAATGATTTTACCATCAGCAATAAACACCAGTTACTTCGTATTAACAGCACCTCTCCTGTTACAAGCGCTCCCTTAGAAGTTGCATTCAAAAATTTTCGTATTAAAACATTAACCGATTTTGCTGTTCAGGATTCACTCTTGGCCGATGGTATCATAAA
>JANXWM010000575.1 GCA_025351145.1 Chitinophagaceae bacterium | reverse complement strand
AAAATTGATCACTTTGCTAAGCGAGTCGAAATCTATATCGCCATTTGATTTGAATGGGGTGATAAGTGCTGCACCTGTTCCTTTTAACTGATTGCGGAGTGAGGACATTTTTGAATTATGAATTATGAGTTATTAATTTGTGCGGGCTGCATGTGTTTTACTTTCCCGTTAAAACACTTTTTAGAATAATTACGTTTTTAGAATTTGAACTGCTGAATTTAAATATACTGTACAAGAGTGCGACGCAAGGAACGCTTCATAGCATTTCTTCTGCCTGGTTCAAAAACATACTCTACTCAACTGGTTCATCTGTTTCTTCCATTTCATCCCAAAAACCCATTCTGCCAAATTTGGCTATACGGTTTTGGGTACGTTCTTCTGCCGGTATATTCTTAAATTCTTCAATTGCTTTGAGAATATGTGTTTTGAGAATATTTGCAGATTCGGCATAATCCCAATGTGCGCCACCAATTGGCTCTGGAACAATTTCGTCTACCAAACCAAAGCCCTTCATATCAAGGGAGGTGAGGCGCAATTGTTCTGCGGCGGTTTCTTTTTTATCCCATGTGCGCCAGAGAATGGAACTGCAGCTTTCTGGCGAAATAACAGTGTACCATGTATTTTCCATCATCAGTACTTTATCACCTACGCCAATTCCTAATGCACCACCACTTGCGCCCTCGCCAATGATGCAGCAGATAACGGGAACTTTGAGGCGTATCATTTCGTAAATATTGCGTGCAATAGCTTCGCCCTGACCGCGTTCTTCAGCTTCAAGGCCGGGAAAAGCACCTGGTGTGTCTATTAATGTAATAACCGGTTTATTAAATTTTTCGGCGAGTTTCATTAAACGCAGGGCTTTTCGATAACCTTCGGGGTTCGCCATACCGAAATTGCGCAGTTGCCTTGTTTTGGTATTAATACCCTTTTGCTGACCAATGAACATAACGGTTTGCCCATTAAGATCAGCAAAACCACCTATCATCGCTTTATCGTCTTTTACATTACGGTCGCCATGGAGTTCGATAAAGTTGGTGCTCATATTTTGTATGTACTTAAGCGTATAAGGCCGATCGGGATGCCGGCTTAACTGAACCCTTTGCCATGGCGTAAGATGCTGAGTAATTTCTTTGCGCTTATCTACAATAGAATCTTCTAATTGCTGAATAATGTTTTTATAATCAACCTTTGCATTTTTCTCTGCAAGTTTTTTATTTTCTTCAATATGTTCGTACAACTCTTTTATGGGCTGTTCGAAATCGAGAAACTGTCTGTTTGGGTATTGCGGCATAGTGCGAATATATAATGCTGGATGGTAAAATTACAGTTTCAAATTTTTAGTAGAAAAGTTTTGTTTAAAAAATATGTTTCCCCTTATCTTTGCCGTCCTGAAAATTAAAGCTGCAAAGTTTTAATAAGGAACGGATCGGTAGTTCAGTTGGTTAGAATGCCGCCCTGTCACGGCGGAGGTCGCGGGTTCGAGTCCCGTCCGGTCCGCATTAAATTGGTTTAAACCCGCTCAGGTAGCGGGTTTTCCTTTTTATTCTATTTTTTATTCTATAAAAAAGCAAAGCGACCTTAAATCTTACCTTATTTTATTTGACCTTATTCTACTTGACTCTTTGACCTTATAAAGGTACGATTTTCTCATTTTTAAAAAATCGAGGCAGGTCATAACTCCGAATATTTAGTAAAAAAAGCAGTCATTTCGGTCTTGCTTATTTTTAAATTTACACCTGCATCAACTGTCGGATATCGCTTCCCAAAAATATACTCTTGATCTTATTTTTATTCTTTGGAGTTTGCCATGCTTTACCCAATCCTAGATAGTTGGTTTTGATACATTAAATAAGGAACAGATTTCCTGAATTTTGTAAAGTGGTTTTTCCGTTTAGCCATGGGTTGACATATTTTCAATAAGCTGAATTGGCTCCTTTTATGATTTAGACACTTCTTCCCTGATAATCTGGCGCATATGCTCCCAAAATTCATTTGGTTCAAAAGGGAAAAACATTAGCACTGAAGCATCATTTTCCATGCATGACATTTTCTATTTTCAAATAATTTCTTGGTTATTACCCTTTCTTTTATTTTCAATTGCAATGGATTAAGGAAAACGCTGCTCCCGGATAAGGCATCTGACGAAGGAACATATTTTATATAGTGATATTCCTGAAGTTCATTAATGCACTTATTATAAGTATGCCTGGCACTGATTTTAGCAGTTTTCATAATATTATCCCTGCTGATGGTAATGCATTGAAAGATTTTGAAAAGAAAAAAATTAGTTTTATCAAAAAAGAACTAAGAACCATTTAATAAAGGCATATCGTACGGCAGTATTACCTAATCCAGTCCATTAATTGCAATACTGTACAAAATAAATTTGCTTTATAATAATTATTTACTACAAAAAAGGTCATTAGTTATCCAGCTTCCTGTAACAAAATAATTTCTTTTAAACTGTAACACACCCGACAGGCAAATTTTTCAATTCATAGTTCTTTTGTGATGAAATTAAAAATCAAAAAAAGAATATGAAAAAGATTTTACAGCAAACAAAGGCAATAATGAAGGTCTTTGTAATTGCAGTGGCAGCAATGGTTTCAGCGGGTTCAGTACATGCACAGCAGTACAAAGGAAAATATTTCAACAACCTTAACAGCAACGGTGTGATCATAGATGGTTATGATGCTGTTGCTTTCTTTACTGACAATAAACCTGTACAAGGCGATGCAAAATTTCAGTACAATTATGATGATGCGGTTTATTATTTTGCAAGCCAGGAACATTTAGATTTATTTAAAGCCAATTCTGAAAAATATAAAGTTCAGTTTGGTGGATGGTGTGCTTATGCAGTATCGCTTGGCCGCGTTGCACCTATTGATGTAAACACATTCTCCATTGTTGATGGTCGTTTGGTTATACAACATAATGCACGTGCAGTTGCTGGTTGGAACAAAGATGCAAACGGCAATCTTCAGTTAGCAGATAGGTATTGGCCTTCTGTTACAAAAAATGGTGGTAATCAAATTATTACTGATGCAGAGAAAGGTTTCCTCAACAACGTTGATGAGAACGGTGTAACACTACAAGGCTATGATGCCGTTGGATATTTTACAGATAACAAAGCAATAAAAGGTGATCCAAAATTTGAAGCACGTTATCATGGTGCAACATTTTGGTTTGCATCGCAGCAGCATGCAGATATGTTTAAAGATCATCCTGAAATGTTTGCTCCGCAATACGGTGCGTTCTGTGGCTATGCAATGAGTCTTGGAAAATTGCGCCCCGTTGATCCAACAATCTTTCAAATTGAAAATGGTCGCCTCATCTTACAACACACACAAATGGCTTACGATCTTTTTAATAAAGATCTTAAAGGCAACATTGAAAAAGCCGATAAGTATTGGCCGAAAGAAATTAAAAAACATGCAGGCAAAAAAGTAGAATTTGATACACCTGCAATGTCTCCAAAAAATGAAATGGTTTCATAAATCTTAAACACGATAAAAATAAAAAAATGAAAAAAATATTTACAGTTCTCAGTTTGCTTATGTTATCTGTTGCGGTAAGTGCGCAGGTTCTTGAAACAAAAAATATCTCTCTAGATGCTGCAAAAAAAGTTGTTGCAGAAGCAGTAAAATTTGCAAAAAGTGTTAATGCTCCGGGTGGTGCGATTTCCATTGTTGATAATGGTGGCAATCTTGTTTATCTCGAAAGACTTGATGGAACTTTTGCAGCAGCAAGTGAAGTTGCTACAAAGAAAGCCAATACCAGCGCCACTTTCAAAGCACCATCTTCTAAATTAGAAAATTCCATTAATGGTGGCAGGCAGGCGTTGATTACTGTTGGTCATACTTTTTTGCAAGGCGGTATTCCTATCGTTTTTGATGGACAGGTTATCGGTGCAATCGGCGTTAGCGGCAGTGCCAGTGCACAACAGGATGAAGACATTGCAAATGCTGGTGCAAAGGCAACCCTCTAAATCTCCCTAAAGGGAGACTTAGATAAAACGTAATTATTTGTATAAGCACTTATATATTTTAAGACGATTTGTGAGCCCAACTTTTGAATAAGCATTGAGCATCCTTGCGTCGCACTCTTGTACAGAAAAATATGATTGAGCTATAGGCTGCGAGGTTGATCTTATTTTTAATTAAGCAACAACATATAAGTATAAGCCGATAGTTCATAAAAGTTCAGAATGTACAAGTGAGTGACACAAGAGACGATGATAAAAGAACAAAAGCTGGTCACAAAAAAAATATTACATGAAAAAAATATTATTACTGGTAACCGGTATCTGGCAACTGGCAACCTTACATGCACAGGAAACAAGGCAGCTTGCTGTTGACAAACCGCAATCTATTGCTGATTTAAAAACAACAGAGGGTGCAGCGTTGGTAAATGCAAAGTGGTATGTGCAGCCTGCGCATATTGAAGATGCAGATTTTAAATCTCCGGGAGCAGGTGCAATGGACCCGTTGAAATTGTATCCAACAGGTATGAAGATAAAAACGCATACGCTGCATCCGCAAATAAATGCAGCAGATTTTGATAAGAACTTTGTTGCAATAAAACCAACAGATTTAGAAATGCGCGAAGGCATGGGATTGATCTCTGCGGCATGGTATAAAGTTGATGTAACGATTCCTGAAGCAATTGGCAAACTTGCTACACCCGGCGCCACCGCTGTGTTTGAGATAACGGTTGATGATTACAGCGAGATATGGGTTAATGGAAAACAGATACATGGATTTGGTCAGAGTGGCAATGGTGTGATAAGCGGATACAACACACGCAACCGTGTAATATTATCGAACAATGTAAAACCCGGAGATAAATTTACCATTGCTATTCTTGGTATTAACGGGCCACTTGGAATGATACCTGATAATTATATCTGGATAAGAAATGCAGTAATTGATTTTTATAAAGATGGTTTACCAACCAATCCTTCATGGAAAAATATTGGAAAGATTTACACGATTGATGAACAACTGAACAACATTATTAAACCCGGAACAAAGGTTGATAAAATTGCAGATGGCTTTTCATTTACGGAAGGCCCGGTATGGCATCCGGATGGATATTTATTATTCAGTGATCCTAATACAAATACAATTTATCGTTACAATCCTAAAAATAATAACGTAACAGTTTATATGAGTCATAGTGGTTATACGGGTGCAGATATTGGTGAGTATGGCCAGCCGGGAAGTAATGGTTTGGCGATAGATAAAGAAGGAAGATTGATTGTTGATCAGCATGGAAACAGAAGAGTGATACGCATTGAAAAGAAAGGCCCCGTAACGGTTTTAGCTGATAAGATTGATGGAAAAAGATTTAATAGTCCGAATGATGTTGTATTAAAAAGCGATGGTACAGTTTACTTTACTGATCCGCCTTATGGCTTACCAAATTTCTTTAATGATACAAGAAAAGAATTGGATTATTCAGGTGTGTTTATGATTAAGGACGGAAAAACAACATTGGTTTCAAAAGATCTTGGCGGGCCAAATGGGTTGGCATTTTCTCCGGATGAAAAATATTTTTATGTTACCAACTGGGACATACGTGACATACATCACACCAAAACAATCTGGCGCTATGAAGTAAATACAGATGGCACTTTAAAGAATGGAAAAGTATTTTATGATTTTAGTTTTACAGAAGATGATGAAGCATTGGATGGAATGAAAGTGGATAAAGAGGGCAACTTATTTATTTCAGCGCCAGGTGGTGTTTGGATATTAAATTCAGAAGGAAGATTACTGGGAAAAATTGTAACACCTGAACGCCCTGCTAATATGGCCTGGGGTGATGAAGATGGAAAGACTTTATATTTTACTGCACACAGCAGTTTGTATAAAATAAGGGTAAATACAGGAGGAAAGTTTAGTTGGCAATAAGAAGAACCCGATAAACACCAAAGCCAAACAAGCTTTCCCGTGGAAAGCTTGTTTGGCTTTATACTTTCAAAGATCTTTTAGGAAGGATCATAAGTTTAGAAGCATGTCAATATTGTCCTTATTATCGTGCCAGAAATTGGCAATTTTTTTAAATCCAAGCTTCTCATAAAATTGCACTGCTCTTATGTTTGTTGCCTGCACACCACCCCACAAAACTATATGCGAACATCTTTGTTGTTTTAAATACTGGAGAATAACTGCAAACATTTTTGAACCTAGGCCTGAGTTTTGATAATCATCTGCAACAGATGGTGCATAAGTGAATGCAGTTGTTTCATCGAAGAAGGTATTTCTTTGTGCATACCTGTTAGCATCAGCTTTTATCGTTCCTTTCTTCAGCAGCATATATGGTATAATTTGCTCATCTTTTAAAGCAATATATCGCTGGACATCGTCTTTAAGTAGGTTATTGCCAATATTAAATATACTCTCAGTGTCAAAAGGGTGAGGTCCAAACCTGGAGCAACTTTCAGCAGATAAATTATGGAGGTAATTATATAAGAGTTCCGCATCCTGCTGTTGAAGCAGCCGGATATTTACAATCCGGTTATCTTTTAGAGAAATGGTTTTTATTTCAAACATGCTACGCCGCAGGATGCTGTTTTGTTTCCAAAATGTTGTTGTATATAAGAGTAACGCTGCAAGCCATTCGGATGCACATATAAAACGATCCAGTCGCCATATGCAACAGCTCTTGCATTTATTTCAACAGGTGTGGCTACATAATCCTGCACAGCTTCATTCATCTTTTCTCCATTGGCACCAACGATAAGATAATAATTTTGATTACCTTTTTCATCAGTCACTTTCAGCACCGGCGGTATACCTCCGAGAATACAACGAATCGCACAATCCTTATGGGGCTTGCCTTCGCCGGGTTTCATAACCCCAAAAAAACATTTAGGATCAACTATCTCACCCTTAACCTCAATGATGCCCAGTTCTTTTGTATTTTGTAAACCAACAGAATTTATGTTAGCGCCAGAAACATTTACAAGTGGTTTGTCATTTCCATCAACCTGCATTAATAATTTGCCATCATTATAAAGCAATGTTCCTTTCAGCGTAATTTCTTTTCCTTCAAATGAAATATTTTTTTCTTTTTCAAGGTCTGCAATAACGCCGTCTGCACCATGCTTACCAAAACCAATTAACGGAACAGTAATATAACTTTCATTTCCAAAAATATTTTTTCCATCAACCACTTTTATGTTTGGTACGGGCTTATTAAAATAAATGCCTTTCACTTCTGTAAGCGTGCCAAATTCAAATGTGCCGGTACCAAATTTTTTCTGTGATAATGCCAGCAGTACCCCCAACACTATTATGACCGGCAACAGTACGATAAGATATTTTCGTATCCATGTTACAAAACTCTTTGGGGCTTCCCCCATCCATCCTATATAAAATTCTTCGTTATTCATATAATATATTTTATGAGCCAGGCATTTGTTCTTTTATAATGCTTACGTTGCGTCGCACTCTTGTACAATATGTTCTTCATTCAGCATTTACCACGCTGATAACCGCACCAGGTCTTTCTGTTCCTTCAGCATAAGCTTTGGGGTTCAGCCAAACATGTGTTCCTTCGATCTTCACATCGTAAGTGCTTACCTTTTCTTTAAATGGCGGTGGTGACTGACCATTCTGTGGCAGGTACTGGTAACCATGCCATGGGCATGTAATACACCCATCAATAACTTTCCCTTCGCCAAGTGGGCCGTTCTGATGCTTGCATACATTATTAACAGCGAATAATTTTCCGCCTGTTTTATAGACCGCAATACGTTCTGCATCCACGCAAAACATCTTTGCACGATCTTCTTGAATATCTTTTATATCACATACCAATACATAGCCATCCTGTTTTAATTTGTATATAACATTGTCCTTCTTTACCTCTCTTGTACCCGCTATTAAATGAAGGGTTATTAAAGTAAAGGAGCCGGTAAGCATTATAATGATGAACACAGGATTTGTTTCATACTGTATTACACCAAGCATTACATGCATTACCACGAGAAAGTATGCGAGGTAAACAAACATGTGCAGTGTTTTCCAAACTTTTGGTGAAAGATTATGGAGCCAGAAATCATGACTGGTAATTGCCATTAAAAAGAAAATGATTAATGCGAAAAAGCCCAATGCCTGGAAAGGGAAATCTGCCAATGAACCAAAATGTGTATTGGAAGTAAATAATGAAACAAAAGGATTTTCATTTCCCAGGGAATGAAATTGCAATATGCTGAATGAACCATGCACGAGTATAATGCAAAACATGGTAACACCAAGATGCCTGCGGTTGTACAGCAACGGCAAAAACTTTTTATTAATGCGTGTTAGAGGTCCTATGCTTAAAATAACATGCAATATAATTACCGCTAATGTAGATGTGGCACGGATAAGTACCGTTTCAAAAGTATAGTCGGGATTAAAGATGGCTGTAAGTACAACGAATGTTGCCAGGTATAACACACAAAAGCCAAATATTAGCCAGTCATAAATTTTCTTTTGCCTGTTCCAGCCTACTGCCAAATAAGATGCACCCATTTTTAAAGCTTTATTATGTCAATATTTCTCTGGTGAATAAAATCATATAGCACCAGTTGATAAGTTGAAATGTTGTTTGGTATAAAAGTTGAATCACCCATGAAATAGTAACTGCCTCTTGCTTCAATTCTTCCTAAGAGTTTTCCGTGTTGAACATTGCTATCATTTAACCGCGTTTCATAAATGGTTGCAGTTGGATAAGTAAGCATTTTATTGTTGATCCATTCAAGCTGAAACTGTGTTGTGTCTGTATTCGTTCTTATATTAAATTCAAATCCACCTCTTGACGGATAAGTTTTAAGAACTACAGGAAGAGCCACTGCAGATGTGGGTTGCAGCAGTTTGTCTTTGGCTGCCGGTGGAATGGAAAACCATGCGCTGATAATGCCAACAGGTATCAGCACTGCCAGTGCTACCCATATCTGCAGATGTTTTTTTCGGAGCGGTTTTATCATTGCGATTTGCTGAATAGATTGTTATAGTATAAGTGTGCGACGCAACAGAAGCATCATGCATGTTCTTTAGGCGGGTTAATAATTTCTTTATTTGCTTTTATCCATTTTCTTAAAAGAATCGTCCAAAAAACAATACATCCCGGAATGATAATAATCCGGAAACCCCAACTGCTTCCATGCACGCCTTCATCAATTTTTGACAAGCCTTTCAGCTGGAAAATGATGGTGAAAATAATTCCTGCAACAAGGTATAATGCAATAGCAGAAAGGATTACAGTTACAGTGCTCATAATTTTTTTAGTTTTGAATATTCAGTAAACTATTAAAACCATTAAAGCCATCCGGTTCACGATAAGGATTCTCTGCATCTTCTTTCCAATACTTTGCATCAATGAAAAATTTATACCGGTAAACGCCTGGCTTAAGTAAAGGTATTTCAATTTTCCAAAGACCATTCACGTGCGGTTCAAGCAATAAAACATCCTGTGTCCAGTGGTTAAATGAGCCTGCAAGAGAAACCTGGTCTGCACAATCATCATGAAAATAAAACGTGATACTTTTATTTTCATGATCAGTAAAAGGCGACTGATTGGTCTTTACAACAGGCATTCTTTTAATGATCTTCAGTAATGCTTTTCTTGGTTGTATAACGCCAAAGCCCTGTCTTTCCGGTATTATTTGCTGATGTCTTTTTGATGTACTAAAGAGCACCTGCCTTATTTCCTGTGGTGTAAGTTTATCATTTGCTTCAAGCATCTGCGCCACAACCGCAGTAACGATGGGTGTTGCGAACGATGTACCATCTACATGCATGTAATGCGGCGATATGTATTTGCATTGCTGAATACGCTGTATTGTTGCTGCATCATTTTCAGTGTTCGAAAGACTTGCGTATAAATTCTCCGCTTCTATCTTTTCATTTGTGCCTGGCAGTATTGGTGCAGCTATCCAGATTGCATGCGCAACAAGTTCGGGCTTCATCAAAGCGTCAACAGTAATGCCATAAGAAGAATGGTATGCCTGTGCATCTGAAGTAAGATCGTTGTTATCGTCAATGCCACCTACTGCAATTACATTTAAAGAATTTGCCGGCGGATGAATAGCACCGTTTTCATCATTGCCCACTGCTGCAATAATGGTAATGCTTTTTTCTATCAACGTTTCTGCAAGCTGATCAACCGGGCTGTCTTTATAAGAACAAACCGCATCATCACCCAGCGAAATATTTACTACGCGGATATTGTATTCCTCATAATGACCGAGCACCCACTGCAAGGCTTTTACAATGTTTTGCGTGGTTATTTTTCCACTGCTATCCTGTACCTTAAGCAGCACCAGCACTGCATCGCAGGCGATACCTTTATAAAGACCATTACTGCAATAACCATCTCCTGCGCATACAACAGAGGTCATAGTTCCATGCCACGATGCATTCATATTGGAAGCATGAATATCTACATCTTTGCCGGTTGTTATGTCATGCATTAATCTTATCCTGTTGCTTGTTGTAACGAGATCAGGATGGGGATAAAACCCGCTATCAATAAAACATATCGTTACACCTTTGCCTGTATACCGGGGATGCGCATCAACACGCAACGGCGTTGGCAATATCACAAAATCATCCGCACTCTTTACAGAAAAATATGGACCAACTTCAGGAATTATTCTTTGTTCACGAAGTACTTCGATATGATAGTAATCAACACAACGGCTGCATGTGCCATCATTAACAGACCATGCAGGGTTGTGCGCTTTTATCTTTTCAATTACGTTTCGTTCGCTGTCAATATGAAACCGGTAAAGCAGTTTATCCACTGCATCGCTGCACAAAGGGCAAATGATTTTCCCGCCGTTATTCATGTTTTGACTTCTTTATACAAAGCAAATATTAAACTTAAAAATTTATTGTCGGTTGCATGACTTTAAGAAGAAAGATTATGAGCCCGGCTATATCTTTTCATGGCAGCATCGTTGCGTCGCACAGTTGTACGTTCTGAACATTTGTTAACAGTTGACGGTCGCTTGTTTACAGAAGAATCAACAGTACAAGTGTGCGACGCAACAATGCTTAACAGATATTCAAAAGCCGGGTTCAAAAAACTAATTTAATTCTTCAACGAGCATTGCATGCCCGTCCGGATCTCTTACTATAAATGCTTTGGCATTTTTTAAAACAACAAGGCCTTTTGAAACAAAAATGTAATTCAATGCTTTTAGCTTATCATACAACCCTGGTGCATCATCAACATACAAAGTCGTTTGCCAGTGCCATATATCGTCTGCACGTGTGTTTGCCGGAAAAGGCTTGCCAGGACCCGGTTCCAGGTATTGTAAAAACTCAATGCCCGTACCTGCTGCAGCTCTTAACCCGGTGATGTGCAGGCTTGCGCCTTCAATGTTATTTAAGTGCGCCTGCTCCATTCCCATATTCCAGCTATCGCCTTTGCGGTCGAGTCCCAACAGGTCTTTATAAAAATGTAAGCTGCTGTCTGTATTGCTGATACCAATGGCTGTATGATCTATACCTAAAAATATTTTTCCGTTTGTATTTTGCCATTTTGGTTGCCCTTTGCCTTTTGGAAAATAGATCAGTTCCAGGTCGTGCAGATCAGGATCGTGAAAATAAAAATCTTTTACACCGGCAGCAGCTTCATTGCTTGAAGGAATTGTTTGTGGTGCTGTGGACACATGCATCACCATGTATTGGCGTAAGTGCTGGTATGCTTTATCCATATCGCTTACAACGATAGCAATATGTTCAAAATAGAGATCGTTGCTTTGCATGTCTTCGGGAATACTTCTGCCACCTGAAGTAAGATAATCTGTAAGTTCAATTATTTCATCGCCTAATTGCATGCGCACTACACGCATACGCAAGCCGAATATACCTTCGAGTTGCTCATACTGTTCGCCATATAATTCTTCATCACTTATTTTTTTAAAGCCAAGCACTTCACTGTAAAATTTTACAGAAGTGTTCATGTCTTTCACCGTAATGCCAATATCACCAACTTTCTTTATCTGTGCATTTACTGCACTAATGCTAATTGCAAACAGCAACAATATCGAAACAAATTTTACCAGACTTTTCATATAATTATATTTTGATCATCACTAGCGTTGCGTCTTAGTTAAATGATTTTCAGTTGAATATATTTTAGTTCTTTGGCATCTTGATTTTCTATGTTTAAAAACACATGGTGCAATGACCTTTTTTCGAAAGGAGCAAGACTAATGTATTGTATAATTTC
>JANXWM010000554.1 GCA_025351145.1 Chitinophagaceae bacterium | reverse complement strand
AATAATTTCTTTTTTGGGTTCTGTAATGGCTGCAATTTCTTCTTTGCTTTTACCTGCATTCTGGGCGTAATGGCGTAGTTGCTCAACAGATGTAATTTTTTCTTCGGCTATCCCATCAATTACAATTTCTTTTCCGCTGATGGCAAGCGGTACAAAGAATGAATGGTCTTTCATCTTGATCATCATATCGCTTCCTGCTGATTTAATTTTTAGCCAGCAACCCATTTCTTCGCAAACACTGGTTACGGTTCCTTTTAGTTTTACTTCAATTGCTTTGGTTTGCCTTTCGTGCATGGCCATCCTGTTTACCAGTTGCTCAACCGAAATGGCATCCTCTGCAGTAATCTTTTCTCCAAAAGTTGCGCCTGATTCAGCGGGAATGTTTGGTGGTTGTGCATTTACAGAACCTGCAATAATGATGGCTGCAAACAGTGTGATGACCTTATTCATAAGAGCGCGTTTATATTGTAAGCAAAATAACAAAAAGAATTCATTATTGATGCATCATAAGGAAGCCTGCGCACTTTGATGCTAAAGCTGACCATAGTTCTGTATGTACAAGAGTGCGACGCAAGTAAAGCTTCATTCTTATATTCTGTCGGGCTCATAAAAAAACTTGAAACCACAAACTGCAAACTTCAAACGGTTCGCCTTATCTTCGCGACACAAATTTTTTAATATGAATCTTCACGAATACCAGGCAAAAGAGCTGCTGAAAAAATACAATGTTCATGTTCAGGAAGGCATTGCAGTTGATACTGTAATGGCCGCCGAAGAAGCGTACAGGCAAATAAAAGGACAGACCGGAAATAATTTCGCCGTTATAAAAGCGCAGATACATGCGGGTGGCCGTGGCAAAGGAAAAATTGTTGGCAGCGAACAGCGCGGTGTAGCTGTTGCAAAAAGCCTTGAAGATGTTAGCAACATTGCAAAAAATATTTTGGGCCATACGCTGGTTACCATTCAAACCGGGCCTGCAGGTAAAAAAGTAAATAAAATACTCATTGCACAGGATGTATATTATCCCGGTCCAAACCCTGTAAAAGAATTTTACCTGTCCATTTTATTAGACCGTGCAAAAGGCCGCAATGTAATTATGTACAGTACCGAAGGCGGTATGGATATTGAAGAAGTGGCGCACAACACGCCTGAGAAAATTTTTAAAGAGTGGGTGCACCCATCTGGTGGGTTGCAGGGTTTCCAGGCAAGGAAGATTGCTTTTAATCTTGGCCTTAGCGGCGAGGCTTTTAAGAGTTGCGTAAAGTTTGTAACCAATTTATACAACGCATATACGGGTCTTGATTGCAGCATGCTGGAGATAAACCCTTTGTTTAAAACAAGCGACGAAAAAATTATTGCAGTTGATTGCAAAATGAACCTTGACGAAAATGCATTAATGCGCCACAACGATCTTGCAGCCATGCGTGATGTAACAGAAGAAGACCCAACCGAAGTAGAAGCCGGACAATACAATTTAAACTTTGTAAAATTAGATGGTAATGTTGGTTGCATGGTGAACGGTGCCGGACTTGCAATGGCAACAATGGATATGATTAAACTGAGCGGTGGCGAGCCTGCTAACTTTCTTGATGTAGGCGGCACTGCCAATGCGCAAACGGTTGAAGCTGGTTTCCGCATTATTATGAAAGACCCGAATGTAAAAGCGATCCTCATCAATATCTTCGGCGGTATCGTTCGCTGCGACCGTGTGGCAGCAGGCGTTATAGAAGCTTTCAACAAATTAGGCAACATCAATATACCCATTATTGTAAGGCTGCAGGGCACCAATGCGGTAGAAGCTAAAAAACTGATTGATGAAAGCGGATTGAAGGTTCAGTCGGCTATTCAATTAAGCGAGGCTGCTGCTTTGGTAAAGCAGGCTGTAGCATAAGAAGTTTATATTTTTCTATAAATAAAAACGCTCATCAATGTTGATGAGCGTTTTTTTATTTTATGTACCGGGCTAAAGTTTTTCATGGTGTCATCCTTGCGTCGCACTCCTGTACAGTTGAATTTTTTATGAACTTTTAGCAGCCAATACAGGCATGTTCTAAAACAAAACGCCATCCAATTATTGGATGGCGTTTTGATAAATTTAAAACTGTTATTTTTTATTGAGACTTTGTGCCATCAGCAGGTTTTTTGTCTTTAGCATTTTGCTTGTTCTTTTTTACTTTTTCTCTTTGCTCTTTTGTAAGTACAGCGCCAGTCTTAGTTTTAAAGTCTTCGTTCAGCGCTTTCATTTTTTCGTCTTTTTGTTCCTGGGTAAGGGAATTATCATTGGAAATTTTTTCTCTTTCCTGTCTTTTCTGTTGCCTTATTTTATCAATTTGCTGTGCCTGCTCCGGAGAAAGATTGAGGTCTTTCATATTTCCTTCTGTAAAGCCTTTGTCAGCAAGTTTTTTCTTTTGCGTGCTGTCTAAATTTTCAACTTTACTTTTTGCTTTTGCCTTTTTTAGAGAATCTGGTTTTTGTGCATTTGCGGCACCAGCAATCAATAAAAAGCAGGAAGCCAAAACGAGTAATCTTTTCATTGTTATTTA
>JANXWM010000549.1 GCA_025351145.1 Chitinophagaceae bacterium | reverse complement strand
TTAAAAGCCGGGCATATACATGCGTTGGTTACAGCGCCAATACACAAGAAAAATATTCAAAGCGGGGCATTCAATTACAGCGGCCATACGCCATATCTCAAAGCCATTTTTGAAGTGCCTGATGTGCTGATGCTGATGATTGCAAGCAATATGCGTGTGGGCCTTGTTACCGAACATGTGCCGGTGAGCAGCATTGCGGAGAACATTACAAAACCTGGCATTACTTCCAAACTTAAAATGATGCACGCAAGCCTGCAAAAAGATTTTGGCATAGATAAACCAAAGATCGCTGTACTCGGCTTAAACCCGCATGCAGGCGATGAAGGCCTTATTGGCAACGAAGAAGAAACCATTATTAAACCTGCAATAAAAGAAGCGAAGAACCACAATATGCTGGTGTTTGGGCCCTTTAGTGCCGATGCTTTTTTTGCCCGTGGCCATCATGAAAAATTCGATGCGGTGCTTGCCATGTACCACGATCAGGGCCTTATACCTTTTAAATCATTGGCCTATGGTGAAGGCGTAAATTACACAGCCGGTTTGCCTGTGGTAAGAACGAGCCCCGATCATGGAACCGCGTTCGATATTGCGGGTAAAGGCATTGCAGATCACATGTCTTTTCTCGAAGCGTTGTATGCAGCAGTAGATATCATAAACATGCGGGAAGGCCATGCCGACAGGAACAGAAACCCTTTGCGTAAAATGAGTGCCATGATTGTTGCCAATGCGCAGGACGAAGTAATAAGAGACGAAACACCGGGATAGTTTTTGGACCCGGCAGCAGTAATTTTTCTGATTGTTCCTTGCGTCGCACACTTGTACGATGGTAATTTTTCTGAACTTTCAACAGCCAGCGGGCAATGAACCATAAACAATTCATTGCCTATTCACGACTCACCACTCACCACTATGATCCACTCCATACACAACAACGAACTCAGTGTTGCCATCTCTTCAAAAGGCGCAGAACTGCAAAGCATTATTCATAAAGATTTCGGGCTTGAATATATGTGGAGCGGCGATGCTGCTTTCTGGGGAAAGAAGAGCCCCGTGTTGTTTCCCATTGTTGGGGGACTAAAGGATAACAGCTACGGATACAAGAATAAAACATACCATTTGCCCCGCCATGGTTTTGCAAGGGACATGGAATTTGAAGTAACTTCGAAGGAAGAAGATAATATTGTTTTTACACTTAAAAGCAATGAAGAAACGCTTGCTAAATTTCCCTTTGAGTTTAAATTTTCACTTCGTTATTCTGTAGAAGAAAATAAACTATCCGTTTCTTATATTGTTGAAAATACAGGCATAGAAGATTTGTTTTTTTCTGTTGGCGGGCATCCTGCTTTTAGAATTCCTTTGGTTGACGGAACTGTTTTTGAAGGCTATTATTTAAAATTCAGCGCTGTTGAAAATGCAGGCCGGTGGCCACTTTCAGCAGATGGTTTGATCGAAAATTTTACTATACCTGTTTTGGAAAACACAGATCACTTGCCACTGAACCAATCCTTGTTTTATAAAGATGCGATGGTTTTTAAGCACCTTGAATCACAGAGCATTTCTATTTTAAATCATATCAATCCTCACGGATTTACCTTAAATTTTGATGGCTTTCCGTACATGGGCATTTGGAATTCAGGTAACGCCAATTTTGTTTGTATTGAGCCATGGTGCGGCATTGCCGACAGCGTAAATGCAACGGGTAATTTAATAGAGAAAGAAGGAATCAATTCACTGTCACTGTTACCCGCCAATATTTTTGAAAGAACCTGGAGCGTTGAATTGTTTTAATATTCTTAAGAGCTTACGCTCTTTGCACGTAAGCTGTTGAAGATTGATCCGAACGTACAAGAGTGCGACGCAACGAATGCTTCATGGATGTTCCTTTGTTGGGCTCAAAAATATTCTTCTTTTTTAAACCTTGTTTTATTCGATTGACTTTACCTGCTTACCCGGTTTAGCATACTCAAAACGGGCTATGCATTGTGTACTATAATAACCATCTCCGCCAAGGCTGGCAATAGAGCCAGCTTCTTCAATGGCCAAAAATCCATCGGGTTTTAAAACGGTTTCATCAATAAAAATATCTGTTATACTGCCAATAACAAGGAAGGTATTGTTGTGGGTAATGGGCACCACTTCAAGCAGCTTCATGGCGTATTTAACGTTGCTTTCGGCAACAAACGGAGCAATAATGCCGGGTTTAAATTCGGCAGTTAATCCCGTTGCTTTAAACTCGTTTACATGAGGTTCGTACCTGGCACTTGTTTGATGCGCCTTTTGTACAAATCCTTCCTGGATATGGTTAATGCTATAATAACCTGTTGCTTCAATATTGGCCAAAGTGTCTGGCGCTGCGGCTCTTGGCCGGTTAATATAACCAACCAGCGCTGGATCGGAACCAAGGTGCACAATGCTGCTGAACACAGCGAGATTCGGCTGGCCGGAACTGTTTACCGTTGCAATTAAACTTACCGATTTAAAACCGGTAAGGCAATTGATAAAATTTGCGCGGTAAAACCGCTCCCAGCTTTTTATGGTATCTAACGAAATATGTTGCATGCACTAATAATGTTTGTGCTGCGAAAAAGTTTGCAGCTTGTTTAGTTTTCTTTTAAAATCTGCTATCTTACGATGCATAAGCTGTGCAATTGAACCAAATAATTTTGAGTTAGCAATTATATTATGGGCCCGTTTAAAAAGTTACTGAAATTCCTGCTCGCCAAACCACTAACATGGATGGCCAACCGCTTTTCCTCTGCTCCCAAACAGGAAAATGTGGATGCATCTTTATCAAAGCTGTATGCGCAGTCTGTTGATGAGCCTGGTAAAAAGAGCGGCAGCATGTTCACTATTGAAAATGGAAAACAGTCTATCATCATTTTCTCCGATCAGCACAAAGGTGCAAGAGATGGTTCTGATGATTTTGCTTTTGCTGAAAAAAATTACCTCACCGCACTGGATTATTATAATGATAAAAATTTTTACTTAGTCAACCTTGGCGATAATGAAGAGCTTTGGGAGAACACGATCTTCCAGGTAATCAAACACAATCAAAATACTTTTGATAAAGAGAAGCTGTTCATTGACCGTGAAGCTTATTGCAAAATCATTGGAAACCACGATCTTTTCTGGAAGAACGACCCACTGGTTGCGCAGGGATTCATCAAAAAAATTTACGGTAAATCCATAAAAATTTTCGAGTCAATAGTAATCCGGGTTCAGCTTAGTACAGCATACCTTGATATCTTCTGCACGCATGGTCACCAGGG
>JANXWM010000502.1 GCA_025351145.1 Chitinophagaceae bacterium | reverse complement strand
AATACAAGTACCCACATAATACGGTAAGCATTTAATCGGGAGTTCAATTGATAGTTGATAATTGATAGTTGATAATTGATAATTGATAGTTGACAATAGTCCATTCTTCATTGCCCATTCTCCATAGTCCATTCCTCATTATTTAAGGTTTTCTTTTGTGCGTTTAATAATGCTTATTAGCAGCCGTAGCAATTCCTGTATGCTATAAGTCATTTCCTTATATTCTATCAATGAAATATAGCCTGTATCTTTTAAGAGGCTTACCCAATAGTCCGTTTCATTTGCTTCTTTTAATGCAATGGATAGTTTGTGAATAAAATCGGCTTTACTTTCTGCCTGTTCAGATTCTCTCACCAATGCACCAATAGCAGTACCTGAACGTAATAATTGTCTGCTTAAAATAAACTCCTTTTTATTTTCAGTTAGCTGTTTACATAGCAATACTGTTTTTACTGCAAAAGCATAACCTTTTTCTTTAACTATATTTTCTTTCATGGTGATTAATTATCAATTATTCATTGTCAATTTTCCAATCCCCATCTCCGGGTACAGTATTTTACGGGTTTCCCCTGTATAGCATTTTGCCAGCGATGCCGCTGTACGCTGCATGGCAACCATCAGCGGGCTGCTTTCATTGTTCAGCAGTACATCCACCGTGGGTATTTTAAGCAACTGCACTTTAAGTTCCTGTGTAAGGGTGCCTACATTGCTGGTACTGTCAATAATGCCCCGTACAATTACATCAACGAAAGGGCGGTAAGGTTCCATAATATCATCTGCAAGGCAATAGGCATTGTACCTGTTACGGTGAAATATGCCGAGCGTAGGCAGCAAGCCTGAGCCTACAATGGCCCTCGCCATACCCGCCCTTAAAATGGCATACCCGTAATTCAGCAGGTTATTGGGCGGCGGGCCTTCCCTTCTCCTGAAGAACTGCCATTCTGCTGGCAGCAGGTTTTGCCAGTAATGTGCTGCAGCCACGGCTTCACTGTTGCCGGTATCACCGCTTTTTACTGCTGCGGCAAGGTTTATCAGCAGCTTGCTATTGATGTTCCATTTTTTAAACACTGCCGCCTGGTTGTTTATTTTTGCCGCTACCGTTTGCTGCCATAATTGTTTTTTAAGTGGTTCGGTGGCATCTATCTGTGCACGAAAACGTTCGCTCTGTATCGTATTGCCTTCCAGCGGCAGCAGCATGCCGGTAGGGTGGTGGGTTTCGTTGCAGGTTACTACAGCCGCATTATTGGCTAATAATTTGTCAAGCAAAAAATGGGTAAGTGTTATCTGCTGGTGTTCCAGTACCAGCATGCCAATATCTTCTATGGGTACTGTTTTTTCGGCCCTGTCTTCTAAGCCTTTTACATGGTCGTAACTCACCACAAGCTGGTCGTTGCGGCATTTAAGGTGGCAGGGTGTTTCAATGCAAAGGGTACGTTTTATCATGGGTTTTATGTTTTAGGTTAAGTATTTTTTGGGCCGGGCTGAAGAATATGAATTGAACTTCCGTTGCGTCGCACTCTTGTATTGGGGGAGCGTTTTGAGATATGAAACTCCCTCTTATTATTATGCGAAATCATTCTTTCTTACTCACTACCAATTTGTCGTTGCAGTATTTAAGATAATGGCAAAGGGATTCTATGAAAGGGTTACGTTTTATCATTATTCTCCAATTTTTGTTATTTCTCCTAAATGATTTAATCTAACCTTAATAGGTTTTAATTCAATTAAAGCTCTAACACTTCGAATATTAAAGTATCGTTTAGTTTCTTTTGCGCCGATTGTTCCTTTCAGGTCAGAATTTTTTGTTTCTAAATGATGCCTGAACCAATAATTGTTATCAGAAATACTCCAAACTAAGTATAGATATTGGCTTATCAGAGGTTTATTCTTCTGTTTTACTGCCTCTTCAAATTCTTCATTTGCTAATCCTAAAACGAACATTTCATTTTGTTGCAAACTAATTTGTAATTCTAAATTGTCAGCAGGCAATTTGTTTAAAAAAGTTTGTGGTAGTTCTTTGCCGATTAAAGCACTCCAAACCTCTTTTGTGTTTTTAATTATATAGGGAACTTTATACTTCTTACGTTCTACACCGTGCCAAAAAGTACACAAGTGTTGAACCTGCTTACCAGTTTCATCTTTGTAAATAGCAATATGGTGGTTATTGCCGGGGATTGAAAAACCGATTTCCTTTCCAGTTTCATCTTTTTTAATCGCTTCAACTGCTGAAAGACCTGTAAAACATCTTACGGTGCGAATAGGTATTTGCTTTGCTTCATTGAACCACAAAATTTCTTTAAATGCTTCCTTTTCTTTACTATTGAATTGGTCAAGCCTTTGTTTTACAAGTTTCTTTACCTTTTCATCTACAATGTATTTTACATCCTCTTTTTTTAGGTCAGCAATTTTATACTTGATAACGAATTCATCTTTATAGCAATGAGCATTTATAAGCAGTATGGTTTTGTTTGCATCAAGATAAATAGGAGATTTCTTTAAAGATTCAATTGCTTTTTTAGTATCATTTTCGAATGCTAAAAGCCTTTCTAGTACTTTTTGTTTAACAATTTTATCAGCTATTAATTCAGGATTTTCAAAAAGAAATTTAACTGGAAACTTGCTTAATAAGCCTGTTTTAAAGTCTTTTGCAATAGTTTTTATTTTACCATAAACAAACTGTTCATGTAATGCTCCACGAGGTATAATGATATTAGATTGTACAACTTGTTTTTTACCATCTTTCTTTTCTTTCCTAACACCAATTGTTGCAACCTTTTTACCTGCTTTAAAGGATATAAGTATTTTATCCGCCTCCTTTTCTACATCAGCAGTAGTAAATGGCCTTTTTGCAATTAAATAATCATCAAGAAACTTGTTCTTGTCGTTATAATCATTTTTAAATGAACCATTTTGTTCCAAGTCTGATTCACTATTACCATTTTTAAATTTGCTTTCTTTTATCTCCCTTGCCATTTCATTCCTTACTTCACTTGAATTTAATGTATTCAATCGTTGAATAAAGCCTTGCTGTGTACATGCAATAACTAAGGCATCAATAGCGTGATGGCGATGATCATCACGTTTAGTCCAAACTTCTTTTTGTATTTCTTCACGTTCATGATTTCTTCTGCCGTGTTGGCTTGTCCATGTTTTTAATGTAGTCTGCCTTGCAGCTTTAAATCTTTCAAACTGTAAGTTTTCCAATATACTATCCCACCCCCAAACATTTCGCAGCTTTGCTGTTACAGTTCCTTCTGTTGCAGTTACGTTATTACAAATTTTCTGTAAAATTTCTTTTGATTTCCGAGCTATGTATTGTGTTTCTCTTAATTGACGGTCAATAAAACTTTCCCATAATTTTTTATCTGCTTCTGTTTCTTTTTTTGTTTTTTTTCTTTCTAAATATTCTACATAAGAAACTTTTAAGCGTTGCATTTTACCATAAGATAAAATGCCTCTTTTAAACCAGTTATCTATTCGGTATATATATTCTTGTAATGCTTCATCTCCCTTAGCTGCAATATAATCGTAAGCTGTTTTATTGGTTTTAGTTGCGTTACAACTTCTATGTACCAA
>JANXWM010000476.1 GCA_025351145.1 Chitinophagaceae bacterium | reverse complement strand
CATACACCCGAAGAAGCCGGCAACGAAAAACACGACATTTACTTATGCCATAAGATGAGTTATTTCTGTGGTTTAAATATTGACGAAGTAAGAAAGATTACCGGTACGCAAGACGACCAGTTTAACCATTCACTGGCAGCATTGCGCTTTGCAAAACTTGCCAACGGGGTATCTGAACTGCACGGGCATGTATCAAGGGAAATGTGGAAAAAGTATGAAGGCATTTGCCCCATCATCTCTATTACAAATGCACAGAACTGGAAATACTGGGCCGATAAACAATTATACCGCGCCAAAGAAGAAGGCAACGACTGGGCATTTGACGATAGAAAAAAATACCTCAAGAAAAGGGCCTTTGAAATTGTTGCCGATCAAACGGGTAAACTCTTCGATCCCAATGTGCTTACCATTGTTTGGGCACGCCGGTTTGCAGGTTACAAACGTGCCGACCTGCTGACACAGGATATGGCCCGCTTCAATAAATTATTAAGCAATACAAAATATCCCGTACAAATCATCTGGGCCGGAAAGCCTTACCCCGTTGATTATCCGTCTATTTCACAATTCAATAATCTTGTTCATTTAAGCAAGAATTATAAAAATGTTGCAGTGCTTATTGGCTACGAACTTGCTTTAAGCAAACGCATGAAACAAGCTTCAGATATATGGCTCAATAACCCACGTGTACCACGCGAAGCTTCAGGAACAAGTGGTATGACGGCTTGTATGAATGGCGCCGTAAACGTATCAACCGACGATGGATGGATACCAGAATTCATCAATCATGGCCATAATGGTTTCGTAGTTCCAAAGGCCGATTATGAAAACATGACAGTACACGATCAGGATGAATATGATCTTAATACACTCTACGATATTCTCGAAAACCAGGTATTGCCTTTGTACTACGATAACTACGATACCTGGAGACAGGTAGTAAAAAACGGTATGCAGGATGTACGTTTCCAGTTTGAGAGTAACCGCATGGCAGATGAATATTACGAATTGTTATACAAATAATCACCTTCCTCATTTCAATAAAAAGGATTGCAGTTTTGCAGTCCTTTTTTATTTTACAGCTACCCTAAAAAAATGATTAGCCCGGCGGTAGTATTGCATAGCATCGCCTCTTGCGTCGCACACTTGTACTGCAGAATATGACTGAGCTTTCAACAGCCAATACACCCAACTACAGAATCTGGTTAAAAAAATAAGCAGCAATTGATGTCAATCCTGCAAGATTAGTAACAAGTATATTTTTATTTCATATCTTGCTTACTTAATCTGTACAATAATTGTACTACGTACCAAAATCCCAATATTCTCAGTTTAGCCGTACCAAATAACCAAAGAAAATATCTATAAAATATTTTAAGTCAATTAGCAAGATTTATATACCCTACTTATGAGAATAATCAAAAAACTTCAACGCCGTGGCAGTGCCATGCCCATTTTTTTAAAGTCCAGTTTCACAAAACATAAGCCGCCTTCTAAGCTTAAAAGCATATTGTTGATTTCTTTATTATTATGCGCAGTTATATTTCCGGGCTTATCGCGGGCACAGGTGCCACCGCGTTACAATGTTTTATTTGTTGCTGTTGATGATCTAAGTGATCGTGTAGATTTTTTAGGATGGCCGGAAGTTTTTGCGCCTAACATGCACAGGCTTTTAGACAGGGGCATGATGTTTACAAAGGCCTATGCCCAATATGCTTTATGCAATCCTTCGAGAACATCTTTTTTGTCAGGCTGGCGGCCTGATAAAACAGGCATCTTTGATAATAACACCCGCCCCAGTACGGTCATAAGCCCAACTGTAAAATATATGCCCGAATATTTTGCGCAAAACGGTTACAATACCGAACGGTATGGTAAAATAATGCACAATCGTTTTGAAAACGATATTACATGGAATTATGCTGAGCCACCTGAAAATGCCGGAAGCGGTAAGTCTGCACCTACACCAATCGTTCTCGATCCCCCCGGGGTTTATTGGGTTCAAAACCTTGCAGATTCGGCTACAATTGACGGTCGCATGGCACTGGATTTAGTAAGCAGGCTAAAACAGCAGCAAACAAAACCTTTTTTCTATGCTCTGGGGTTACTTGGCCCTCACGATTTTTTTATTCCAAACCGTGCATATTGGAATATGGATGGGGACCCATCTGTTCAGGAACTATTACCAATAGATTCGTCTGGCACCACAAGAACCGATTTTACAGGCAATGGTTCGGCAAATATAATCTTGCCTTCAACACCCGCAGGGGATCGCAGCGATGTGCCATCAATTGCTTTTCCACTCAATCAAAACCTTGTTAAGTCAACTTATGAATGGCAAAAAACGATACATGCTTATGATGGTGAAGTATCTCAGATGGATGCACAACTGGGATTAGTGCTTGATGAATTGGACAGGCAAAATCTCTGGTCAAATACAATCGTTATTTTCTTCAGCGATCATGGCCAGCATCTCGGTGAACATGAAGGGCTATGGCAAAAACAAACCTTATTTGAGGAAGCACTCCATATACCTTTAATTGTTTGTGTTCCCGGAAAGCCTCCCGGCGTTTGCAACAGGCTTGTTGAAATGGAAGATTTTTATCCTACATTAATGGAATTATGCGCCCTTCCCCCCGTTTCAGGATTAGAAGGTTCGAGTTTTGCCCGCCTTTTTGATGATCCGTCAATGCAATGGAAAACCACTGTATTTTCACAGGTACTAAGATCGGGACCGGGGATTATGGGAAGAAGTGTTCGCACCGATCAATATCATTATAATACCTGGGGCAGCCAGGGAGAGGAATTATATGACCACAATTCAGATCCACATGAATACACAAATCTTGTTAATGACCCGGCATATACTTCTGTTTTAGCTAACATGAGGCAGGTTTTAGCTGATGGCTGGACAAAGGCCACCCCTCCTCCCTGTGATTCTCAGGTTTATTATAAGGATGCAGACAGTGACGGTTTTGGAAGTGCTTCTGATTCTGTGAGTACATGCTACATGCCACGTGGTTATGTTACCAATAAAACAGACTGTAACGATAGCAATGCTGCTGTTTATCCCGGTGCACCTGAAATCTGTGACGGTCTCGACAATAACTGTGATGGTCAAATTGACGAAGGTGTAAAAACTGCCTTTTACCGCGATGCAGATAATGATGGTTATGGAAATCCTGTTGATTCAATATTAGCATGTTCACTACCCGCAGGTTATGCAAATACTAATACCGATTGCGACGACAACAATGCATCTGTTCACCCGGGTGCAGCTGAAATAAACGATGGTATTGATAATAACTGCAATGGTGAAATTGATGAAACATTTACATCTGTTATATTTTACCGCGATGAAGATAACGACGGATATGGCAACCCGGCAAATTCATTACAGGCTTATGTTCAACCTGCCGGGTATGTAACCAGTAACACAGATTGCAATGATAACAATGCCACTGTTCATCCTGGCGCACTGGAGATTTGTGATGGCATTGACAATAACTGCGATGGTCAAATTGACGAAGGTGTAAAAACAACCTTCTACCGTGATGCTGATAATGATGGATACGGAAATATAAATATTACAACTCAAGCCTGTACAGCTCCTTCAGGGTACGTGAATAACAGCACCGATTGTAATGATAACAATGCAGCCATAAATCCCGGCGCAGCAGAAATATGCGGCGATGGCATAGATAATAATTGCAACGGCCAGATAGACGAAAATAAATTATTTTTTTACCGTGATGCAGATAAAGACGGTTATGGAAATCCTGCTGTTTCAACACAGGCATGTGTAGTACCTTCCGGCTATGTAAGCAATAATACTGATTGTAACGATAACGTTGCAGCAATTCATCCAGGCGTAAATGATGTATGCGACAGTAAAGACAATAATTGCGACGGCAGAATTGATGAAAACAAAATTACTGCCGCCATTTCACCTTCAGCCACAATTAGCATCTGCACAGGGAATTCGGTTTTGCTAACCGCAAGTGGCGGCACAGGCATTACTTATCAGTGGATGAAAAACAGTATAAATATTACAGGTGCTACAAATCAAACCTATCTTACAAACGAAGCAGTAAATTTTAAAGTAAATGCAAGAAATAATTTTTCCTGTACAAGCACTTCATTAAATACCACTACACAGCTTATACCTTATCCCGCTGCCACTATTACGGCAACAGGTAATACTAATATTTGTATAGCCCACTCTGTTACACTCAAGGCAAACACCGGCACCAGCCTTACTTATCAGTGGACCAAAGATGGCGTTGTTGTCGCAACCGGCAGCAGTAACAGTTATGTGGCAACTGCAGCAGGCGTGTATAAAGTAACGGTAACAAACAGTATTGGCTGCAGTACAACATCTGCTGGCAAAACAATTACCAATTCCTGTGCTTTAATGCCGCTTAATGCACAATCATCAGAAAGTTCGGAAACTGCTAAGGATATTCTTTCCTTATATCCTAATCCTTCAACAGGCAGCATAACAGTAAATTACAATAGCAGCAAAGCCGGTGCTGTTTCCTTAAAGGTGCTTGATGGAACCGGCAAAAAATTATTTATAAAAAAAGATGTAGTAATAAAAGGCACAAATATTTTCAGGCTAACCCTGGCAGGTTTAGTTTCAGGAACTTATTTTCTTGAGATAAATAACAGCACAGAAAGAAACATTATAAGATTCATCATCGCAAAATAAAAAACAGGGCCACGCATTTTTCAAAAGAAAAATAAGTTAGAACCACAGATACACACAGCGGCAGCATTTACGGTCTGTGTGTATCTTTTTTATTTGCTGTTTCACTTAGATTTTTTTGATACCAGCTTTAGGTTACAATAAAATCGTCCCTTGCGTCGCACTCTTGTACAGTTTGATAGTTTATTGAGCTTTTACCTTAGCGAAGATCGAAGCGCCGGGCAAAATCTCTAAAGTTTAACCTGGATTTTGAAGCCGGTGTATTGGCTGTTAAAAGCTCGGTTATATTCGGCAGTACAAGTGTGCGACGCAAGGAACGATGCTCAAAGAACTGCTGTTCGGTTCAAAAAAATCCTTACAACAAGATTTGGGTTTAAATTGCAATAAACTTGCAAATAACAAATATGCTTTTACTTTTGCCCACACATGGCAAACGGATCTGTAAAACATATCATCACTTTAATAAAAAAAGACCTGCTGCTGGAAATACGCCAGCAATACACTTTCTACGGGGTGCTGCTCTATGTAGCATCCACCATATTTGTAATATACCTTTCAATGGGCCAGCCCGAGGCAGATATATGGAACTCATTGTTTTGGGTAATACAATTATTTGTTTGTGTAAATGCAGTGGCCAAAAGCTTTCTGCAGGATAGTAAAGGCCGCATGCTTTATTATTATTCGGTTGCAGGTGCAAAGGATTTTATCCTGTCAAAACTTGCCTTCGCTGCCCTGCCCGCCGGGATGCAATGATTCT
>JANXWM010000460.1 GCA_025351145.1 Chitinophagaceae bacterium | reverse complement strand
GCCCGTAATATTTTTACAGGGATTTGTGGGCAGTTTATTCCGTGAGTTTGGTATTGTGGTAGCAGGCGCTGTTTTAATTTCTGCATTTGTGTCGCTTACGATTACGCCGGTGCTCAATGTTTTATTAAACCGTAAGGATGCACAGCATGGCCGGTTCTATAAAAAAACGGAACCGTTTTTTACAGGCATGGAAAATGGCTATAAAAATTCTCTGAGAGCTTTTATGAAAGTCCGCTGGGCGGCATGGGTAATTGTTGCAGTCTGCGGTTTTATCATCTGGTTTACTTATACACACCTTCAAAGCGAACTGGCACCAATGGAAGACCGGAATACGGTTCGATTGTCTATGACCGCACCCGAAGGAACAAGTTATGATCAGATGCTGAAAATTTCTGATAAAGTAGTGGACTACCTGTATGATTCTGTTCCCGAAAGATCTTTTGCATTTGCTGCTACTCCAGGCTTTGGCGGCACAGGCGCCAACAGCGCATTTGGCCGTGTAGGCTTAATTCCTTCAAACGAAAGAGTTAGAAGCCAGAACGATATTGCCCAGGACCTTACCAAAAAAATATCAACGTTTAACGATGCCAGGATTTTTGCTATTCAGGAACAAACCATTTCCGTTGGGCTTGGTTCGCGTGGTGCATTGCCTGTGCAGTTTATTTTACAGAACCTCGACTTTGATAAATTAAAAGAAGTAATTCCTAAGTTTCTCGATGAAGCAAGAAAAGACCCCACTTTTCAAAATGTTGATGTAAACCTTAAATTCAATAAACCTGAATTACAATTAACTATCGACAGGATCAAGGCCAAAGACCTTGGCCTTTCTACAACCGATGTAGCCGCCGCAGTGCAGGCAGCTTTCAGCGGAAGAAGGCTGGCCTATTTTATCATGAATGGAAAACAATACCAGGTTATTGGCCAGGTAGAACGCGAAGACAGAAGTACACCCGCAGATATTGATCACCTTTATGTGCGTAACAGCCGTGGCGAAAATATTCCTTTAACTGCGGTAACCAAACTTGTGGAGAGCAGCAGCCCGCCTACATTATATCACTACAACCGTTTTAAAGCGGCTACTGTTTCCGCATCACTTGCTGAGGGCAAAACCATTGGTGATGGTGTAAAATCTATGCAGGCAATTGCGAATAAATTATTAGATGAAAGCTTTCAAACTTCGCTAAGCGGCCCATCAAGAGATTACGTGGAAAGCTCTTCCAATACGGCCTTCGCATTCGGCCTTGCGTTGATTTTAATTTACCTTGTTTTGGCAGCACAGTTCGAAAGCTTTCTCGACCCCTTCACCATCATGATCACTGTTCCTTTGGCACTTGCAGGTGCCTTGTTAAGCCTTTATATTTTTGATCAAACACTCAATATTTTTTCGCAGATAGGTATGATCATGCTCATTGGCCTTGTAACAAAAAATGGTATCCTTATTGTTGAATTCGCCAACAAAAAACGTGAGTTCGGCAGGCCAAAAATGGAAGCAGTAATTGAAGCTGCAACCCAGCGTTTACGGCCCATATTAATGACGAGCCTTGCTACATCTTTGGGGGCATTGCCCATTGCATTAAGCTTAGGCGCATCGTCTACAAGCCGCATACCGCTTGGCATTGTGATTGTCGGGGGTATTTTATTTTCGCTTATTTTAACGCTGTTTGTAATTCCCGCAGTGTACACGTTTATCTCCGGGAAACACAAAACAAAAAATACAGAAATTACTGAATAGATTTTTTGAGCCGGGTAGCAGTTTATGAATTGAGCTTTACTTGCGTCGCACTCTTGTACGCTTAGATCAATATTGAGCTGCGGTTGCAAATTCTAAAGTGTTGATAAAATGCAACAGGGATGTATCCGCAGCCAAAAGCTCAAAGTTATGCTTCAGTACAAGAGTGCGACGCAAGGAACGATCAGCAGTGTTACCAAAGCCCGGTACAAAAGCATAAAATATTTTTATAAATTCTTATAATGAAAAACGTACTGATACTTCTTTTGATAGTTACGGTTTATGCAAAAGCGCAGCACCCGTTGAGCCTGAAAGATGCTGTTAATATTGCACTTAAAAACAGTTATGACATTCAGCTTGCAAAGAACAACGTAGAAACAAACACACTTTATAATAACTACGGTATAGCTGGTGGTTTGCCCGCAGTTACAGCAACGGGCAACGATAATGAACAGGTTACTACGCTTAACCAGAAACTGGCGAATGGTACCGATACAAACCGCAACGGCGTAACTGGCAATAACCTTACTGCGGGCTTAAGTGCAGGCATACTCTTGTACAATGGCATGCGTGTGATTACCACAAAAAAAAGGCTGGAACAATTAGAATTTCAGAGTAAAGAATTGTTGAACGCCCAGGTACAAAATACCATTGCACAGGTAATGACGCAGTATTACGAAATTGTGCGCCAGCAGGGTTACATGAAAACAATTAACGTATCGATTGATGCGGCAAATGAACGGTTAGAGATCGTTAAAAACCGACAGGCAGTTGGGCTTGCCAATAATGCCGACCTGTTTCAATCGCAGCTCGATTTAAATGCATTGCTGCAAACAAAAACATCGCAGCAATTAGTAATAGACCAGGCAAAAACAGACCTGTTAACTTCCTTAAATCTCAAAGCCGACTCGATGATCAACATCAACGATACTATTCTCGTTGATAAATACATCAGCCAGGATTCTGTGTTAAACAGCGTTACCAATAATGCGGCAATTGTTGCAGCGGATCAACAGGTAAAAATCAGCGAGTTGATAGAGAAAGAAACCGCAGCGCAGCGCTACCCTTCTTTACGGTTTAATACGGGCTATAATTATAACCGCTCCAAAAGCTCTGCGGGCTTTACACTGCTTAACCAAACTTATGGTCCATTCGCAGGATTGAATCTTTCCATTCCTATTTATAATGGCAGTATATATAAAAAACAGCAGCAGGCAGCGGCCATTGATACACGCAATGCCGTTATTCAAAAAGAAACACTAATAAGGGATAATAATTCGGCGGCAGTAAAAACATACCAGGCATACCACAACGCATTGCAGCAATTAGAAACCCAACAAAAGAACTATGAACTATCCCGTCAGTTACTCGATTTGGTACTCCAAAAATTTCAATTGAAACAAGCCACCATCGTTGATGTAAAGCAGGCCCAGCAAAGCTTTGAAGATGCAGGCTATCTTTTGGTCAATTTAAGTTTTGCTGCCAAGGCTTCTGAAATAGAATTAAAACGCATTATCAACAAGCTGGAATTTTAAAGCACGTAACTTCATCTTCGTAAAAAAATTTTGCATGAAAAAAGTTGCTTTAATTCCTGCGCGTTATGCAGCTACACGTTTCCCCGCAAAGCTGATGCAGATGCTTGGCACCAAACCCGTAATACGCCATACTTACGATAACACAGTTGCTACAGGTTTATTCGATGAGGTAGTTGTTGCCACCGACAGTGAAATTATTTTTACCGAAATAACAGCGCATGGAGGCAAAGCGGTAATGAGCAAAAAACAACACGAAAGCGGCAGTGACAGAATTGCTGAAGCCGTTGCAGATATGCACGCAGATATTGTGGTAAACGTGCAGGGCGATGAGCCTTTTGTAAAGCGCGAACCACTAAAAAAACTGCTGCATGTTTTTGAAGGTGAGGAAGGAAAAAAAGTGCAGGTGGCCAGCCTTATGCAGGTGCTGAAAGAGCAGCAGTTTATTGATGATCCCAACTATGTAAAAGTTACGGTTGATAAAAATTGTAATTCGCTTTTGTTCAGCCGTTCGGTAATTCCCTATCCGCGCAATAAAGAAACGAATACCATTTATTACGAACATATTGGCGTGTACGCATTTCGTAAACAGGCGCTTTTAAATTTTACCAACTGGCCAATGACACCTTTGGAAGCTGCAGAAAAAATTGAATGCCTGCGCTACCTCGAAAACGGCATTCCCCTTAAAATGGTAATCGTTGATTATATGGGCATAGAGATAGATACCCCCGAAGACCTTGTGCGTGCAGCAAAATATTTATAGATTTTTTTGAGCCGGGCAATTGAATATGAATTGAGCTTTACTTGCGTCGCACTCTTGTACTGTTGGTAATTCTATTGGGCTTTTCCCGAAGCGTAGATTGAAGCGAAAAATAAATACGTTACAAAAAAGTATTCGCGTACTATCTATCAAAAAAAGCCCTCTAAAAATATTGAAAATCAGCAATCAGGTTTTTTTGGCAAGGGTATTTAGTTCGTCTATTTTTGAGTTAGGGACAATATAATTATTATGAATATAAAATACTTTTTACTTTTTTGGGTTCCCCTAATTTCACTGCAATCCTCTTTTGGACAGAGAAAATGTGACTCAACCGCTTTCTACTCTGGAGTTGACTTTCAAGATGGCCAAAAATTTGATAAAGCTATACAAGAATACACGAAGCAGTTAAAAGCTTGCCCTGAATTTAGGGAGGCGTATATTAATAGAGCCGTTTGTTATTTTAATCTGGGTTCTATTAGTAAGGGAAACGAAGATTTCAGAACAGCAGTTCAGCACTCTAACGACAAGCCATATACAATTTCTTCTGTGGCTGGTTTTTATTTTAGTGCCAAACAATATGACACTGCATTCATAATTTATAAAAGTATCTTATCGCTTGACTCAAATTATTCAGATGCATACTTTAAGATGGGTAGATGCAAGTGGTTAAAACGAATTCAAGAATTGCAGGTATCGCATAATGACGATGACTATGCAAAGGATCCTGTTTTCATATCTTATCTAAAAACCGAAATTTTAAATTACTATAACAAAGCGATATTCATTGATTCTGTAAAAAACTACAAAAGATATAAAGCTCGGCCAGAACTTGAAGCTGCTAAAGATTTAAACACACACTATGACTACTATTATTATCGCGGAGTAGTTAAGCAAAACTTCAACGACTATACAGGCGCGTTACAAGACTACGAAACTTCTCTAATGATTCATTCGACAATTAATGTAAGATATTATGCAGCGCTTATTGCAAGAAAAGTTGGAGAAAATAAAAAAGCGTGTGAATATATTCAACAATGGGCTCATACAATGTCACTTTCTCGGGATGAAGAATTCAATCCTATTCAAAAAGAAGAAATTGCTAACAAATTCTGTAAAGAACTCGGCATAAACCCCAAGTAATGCTGCGGCCAACACTTCGCCCTGGTTCCTGGCCTTACTAAACAGTTCTTCTTTATATACTAAACCTATCAGGTTTTGAAAACCCCACAGGTTTTTTCGCTGTGGTAAAAGCTCATTCATAATCCGAACGTACAAGTGTGCGACGCAAGGAACGATTCACAAAGATTTATTGCCGGGCTAAAATATTCAGGAAAAGAATTTACAATTAAGTTTCATAAAGTTTTGAAAGTTCAGAAACTCTGATTAATTTTACATTATGAAACTGAATGAAGCCAAACAACAATTTACGCAAAGCTGGGGCATACTCGGCAGCCAGTGGGGCATCAACAGAACAATGGCGCAGGTACACGCATTGCTGCTTATTGCAAGTGCGCCGCTTAGCACCGATAACATTATGGAAGAACTGAGCATAAGCCGCGGCAATGCCAACATGAATGTTCGCGAATTAATGAACTGGGGCCTTGTGGATAAAGTGATTGTTCAGGGCGACAGGAAAGAATATTTTTCTGCTGAAAAAGACATTTGGAAAGTGGCCACAAAAATTATGTACCAGCGCAAAAAACGTGAGCTGGACCCAATGCTGAAAGTGCTGAACCAGTTGAGCGACATAGAAGGCGACAAAAGAAACAGTGAAGTAAAAGCCTTTACCGAAACCATAGAAGGCATTAAAAAATTTGCAGGGCAGGCAGAAAAAACAATGGATGTAATGATTAAAGCAGAAGAGAACTGGTTCTGGAGCAGCTTTTTAAAACTGATAAAATAATGTTTTTGTGCAGAGAAATGCAAGCCGGTAATTCCGGCTTTATTAAAACTTTTAATTTTCAATAATTCCTGAAAATATAATAATTACAGATATGAAAAGGTTTAAACAAATTGACTGGATGCTGCAGGTTGCATTGATACTTTTTGCAATTGCGTATTCCTTTAGCGGCAACGATGGTTATCCATTTTTAACCGGGTATTTTATTGTGGGTGGCTGGCAGTTTGCAAGCATATTGGTTCACGAATTTGCCGGAAGCTTTACAGCCAAAGGCGGGCGGAGAAGAGTGTACCACACCGCGGTATATATTCTTACAGCACTAATGCTTGCCGGGATAGCAGTACCCATGTTTCTTGTTACATTTTTATTCATGTTTTTTGCTGCACCGGTAATGGCTGTATGGTATGCGCATTTATGTTATGATGAAACCCGCCATCACATGCAACGCCCTTTAGCACAACTCAAATAACACTATCATGAAAAATAAGAAGATCGTAATTGCAGGCGGCACCGGGTTTATCGGCAACGCCATTACAAACTACTTCGGCACGGAGAATGAAATCGTAATACTCACCCGCAATGTACAAGACCGGAGTAACAACGCACATGGAAAATTCAGTGTTGAAAAAGGACTGCAACAAAATGTAAGGCTGGTAGAATGGAACGCAAAGGATGCAGGGCCATGGTGCAAAGAAATTGATGGTGCTGAGATAGTAATAAACCTTGCAGGCAAAAGTGTAAACTGCAGGTATAATGAAAAGAATATGCAGGAGATTTTTGACAGCAGAACCAACAGCACCAAAGCTATTGGCGATGCCATAAGAAATGCGGTTGTTCCGCCGAAACTATGGATCAATGCTGCATCTGCAACTATTTATCCGCATGCAACTGAGCAGCCAAATGATGAATACAGTACGAAATTTCACAACGACTTTAGCGTACAGGTTTGCAAACTTTGGGAGAAAACATTTTTTGAACAAAGAACAGCTTTTACCAGAAAAGTTGTTTTGCGAATGGCTGTTACACTTGGTAACGACAGTGTAATGATCCCTTACCTTAATCTCTGCAAATTTGCTTTAGGTGGTAAACAGGGAAGCGGAAAACAGATGTATAGCTGGGTGCATGTGCAAGATATCTGCAGAACAATTGATTTTATGTACAACCATAAAGAACTGGAAGGCGTATTCAATGTAAGCAGTCCAAACCCGGTGAATAACGAAACATTTATGTGCACCCTTAGAAAAGTTACAGGCCATAAAATTGGATTACCTGCTTTTACATGGATGTTGAAAATTGGCGCAGCACTTATTGGAACAGAAACAGAATTACTTTTGAAAAGCAGGTGGGTACTACCAACCAAATTACTTGAAAATGGTTTTACATTTAAGTACGCTGAATTGCAAACAGCATTCGAAGAAATTATAAAAAAATTGCCACGGAAAACATATCATCTTTTTTAAAAATATACAATGCCCAAAACATTTCTTACCGCTGAATGGAAGAACCTGTTGTTCATGAATTATGAAATTGATCCATCTGTATTATTGCCTTATGTACCCAAAGGAACGGAATTGGATATATGGAACGACACCTGCTACGTAAGCCTTGTGGGCTTTATGTTTCTCAAAACAAAGATCAAAGGTTTGGCCATTCCGTTTTACAGGAATTT
>JANXWM010000388.1 GCA_025351145.1 Chitinophagaceae bacterium | reverse complement strand
AAAAACAAATGCAAAAGCAGAAGCAATGAACAGTAAGATACAACGCTTCATTACAGCTAATTATGGCGTAAGAGATAAAGACTTCTTTCTTTACAGGTTAGCTCATTACTACTCTTAGCACCTCAAAGTATTAATTAGCCTGATTTGGCCGCCGTCATTAGTGTGTATCCTGTCGTTAATCTTCGCTGCGGTAAAAGCTGAATAATGTATCAAAGCGTACAAGTGTGCGACGCAACGGATGATTGGGAATGTTTTATAAGCCCGGAACAAAAAGGGCTGCTTCTGTAGCTTCTGCCGCTTTTGTGGTGCAATTATTTTTCCATTCATGTTCAAGGATGCTCATTTCAACAAGGCTCCACCAGGTGCCTTTAAACAAAAGACTGTCGCGCATGATTCCCTCGATTTTTAAACCAGCCTTTTGATAACAGTTTATTGCGGAAGCATTAAAATCGTACACACCAAGGCTGATGCGGTGCAGTTTAAGGTCTTCGAAACCGATCTTTAAAAGGGCCTGCATCATTGCACTGCAGTAGCCTTTGCGGCGGTCGCTGTTGCCAACAAGCACACGGCTAATGCGGCCCGCCCTGTTTTTTTTACTGATACCGCCTAAAGAAATATGCCCTACAACATTTCCATTTTCCGTATCAACAGCGCGGTAAACAAAAGCTTCGGAATTGGCCAAATCATTTACATCTTCAATATACCATTCAAGACTACTTTCTGTGAGGGGGAAACTGAACAATGAGCCAGACCAGTTCATTAAGAGATCATCATCTTTTATCCATTCCATCAGTTGAGCAAAGTCGCTCTGTTCAAAATATTCTAATTTAATCATGACAGGTTTTAAAGGATTTACCGGCGAATTCTACGGGTTAAACTTTTTCTTTAAACTTTTTAATAAACGCTTTGGTGTAAGTGCTCAGCACAAGGCGTCCGCTGATAGCGGCTCTTTCCTTAAGCAGTTCATCCCAATGCTCTGTTCCCTTCCACATTGCCTTTTTCAATTCTTTCATTGCCTCGGGATTATAATGTGAAAGTGAAGTTGATAAGCGTGCAATGCTGTCGTCCATTCCGGCAATTTCATTGTGCAGTTCGGCGTATAAACCCTTGCGCCGTGCCCAGTCTGCAGGGCGCCATAAACCTGCATCAATTGACAGTTGCGAAAAAGCAGATGTGCCTAATTTTCTTTCCACTGCCGGGCCTACTACAAATGGACCAATGCCCAAAGCCAATTCGCTCAGCTTTATCTCTGCACCTTCTGCGGCAATGGCGTAATCAGCAGCGGCGGCAATGCCTACACCACCGCCAACACATTTGCCATGCACACGTGCAATAATAAACTGAGGGCATTTACGCATGGCATTAATTACATGCGCAAAACCACTAAAAAATTTCAAACCTCCTTCTTCTGTAGAAATAGCCATCAGCTCATCGAAAGAGGCGCCTGCACAAAAAACTTTTTCCCCCGCAGAGCGTAATACAATCACTTTTGTGGCTGCATTCAAACCTTCGGCATGAATATCCTGCGCAAGCGTTTCTAAAATTTTACCGGGTAAAGAATTGCTTTGCGGGTGAAAGAATTCAATCGTGGCAATGCCATGTTCCCGCTCAACTTTTACGTATCCTTCTTTAAATTCCTGTATCATAATAAGTAGAATAATGGGTAGTAAAATTAGTTTTATTTAGAATGGTTTTCAGTAAGAATTTTATGGGCCAGGCAGATGACTTTTATGGCATCGCCTGTTGCATCGCACTCTTGTACATTCTGTTTTTACAGGAGCATAAACCCGTGTGTAAGAAAAATTACGGTGTCCTATTTCTTAACTTCAAAAAATACCATACTGCTGCCACATAATCCATTTTTAGAAATGCCCTGTATAACTGCCGCATACCTGCCCGTAAGATCAGATGTGTAAAAGCTTATACCCTGTTTGCCGTTTGCCGCCAGTTTAATATTGGGCGACCACAGCAATACATTTCTAAAGTCGGGAATATGGCTTAGTTGCTGTTCCTGCCTTTCATAAACGGGAGCATAGAATTCCCTTTCAAGTTGCAGACCTTCATAATCTAACACGATTGCGCGTGGGTCCATTTCATAGTTGGCCATATCGCCATTATATGATTGCCAGTTAAGTATGCCGCTAAAGCTTGAGCCGCCCAGGATGTATCTCCTGTTTAATACATCCAGCTTCCTTAATTTCAAAGGATCGAGATGTAAAAACTTGTTGAAATTAAAAACCGGCATGCCATCAAGTAGAACCAACGGGTCGCTGGTAAACATTGTGTTGGTTGAAAGATCAAGCGTGGGGAAATGATATATACCATTTCTTTTTGTAACGTTCACGATGGTAACATATTCACGCAGTACTTCTTCAACAGTAGTAAAACGGGTATAATCATCTAACAAATACCTGGTATCGGGGTTTAGATAAAACGCTGTAGTATCAATCGCCGGAAAGTAAAACTGTTTTAATTTGTTTCCTGCATAAATATTTTGCACCTGCATGCTTACACTTTGTTCCAGCAAAGTATTCGATGATTGTTCTGAAAGATGAAACGCAGGAACAGGCGTTGAAGAAAAATTTTTGCTGAACGGATTATCAATCTCTATGCGGTAAATACTGTCGAAGCGCTGATCGGGCAGAACAATTATTTCTGAAGACCCGTAAAAGTTTTTAAACTCAAATTTGATATTACCCTGTTCATTACTTGTAGAAGGAGCAAACTGTGTTCTTACACCCGGTACTGAAAGAAAAGTTTCAATATCTTTTTGTGTGCTGCCGGTTTGCGTGTTGATCACTTTCCCAGTTATAATATGGCCGTTGTATTCGGGCACAAAGCTAAAAGCAGGTTTTGTATTTTGAAGTATGTCATCCCATTTAAATCTTCTCCACCCATTTATTAGCATAAGGTTATCCAATGCCGCTGCTGTTTGAGGCTCATTGTTCGAAAAATAATACTGAGGGTCTTCAATAAAGCCTTTGAGTTCAGAACCGAGTAACAGGTAAGCATCGATAGTCATCTCATCTGCTGATTGAAGAGAATCTAACCGGTACACTGTCATTGAAAGGCTTGATGAATCATTTTTGGTACCTTGGTTACTTGTTTCAATATTAATATCCACTTTGCTTCTTACTCCATAATCACCCTTGTTTGTGCTTAATTGTAATTGTAAATTTTGATCGGGCTTTTTGAAATACAAGCGTTCACAAACCGGTTGCTTATTGCTGTTAAAAATAGTGATGTGTGAAACGCCGCTGCCCAGTTTAGCTTTATCAAAAATGAATTCCGTTTTTCCATTTTGCAAGCTGCCAGTAACAGCAACTTTTACAGAGCCACCGGTATGTACAAACAGGTACATGTTATCCTTATTGCTAATATTGCTTTCAATAGTAACACTCACTTTATTGTACCCCGAATCTTTTACACTCATTACATAACCCGTTGCATAAACCTGCGGCAATTCTTTTGTTACTGAGGCACCATTTGTAAATTGAATTATTGCTTTATAAGTATGATTTGGCAAAGGCGTAAAATAAAAATTGCCCATGCCTGTATGGGTGGGGGAAAATTTTAAAAGTGTATCGATGTTATTAACAATAGCGCCTTTAAAATCAATTCCTTTACCGCTTTGGGTAACAGCTTTAAATGCTACTTTGCTTTGCAGACCTGCAACAAGGTTACCACCTTCGGGGAAGAACTGTATATCATTTTTAAGGGTTACAGCTTCAGTGAAAGTATTGGATACTTTTTGTGTATTAACGATAGTAATATTTTTTTCAAAGAAATAATCCGGGCCCGTATTTTTCATCCAGTTAGTATAGGCACGCAATTTATAGTTACCCGAATTTATGGTGAGCGGAATGTATAAAGAGCCATTGCCTTCTCCATCCTTTAAACCAATCTTGGCCTGCAATACAGCCTTATTACCAGCATCAAGTATTTCTACATAAGCTACTTTACTAAGGTCGAGGGGTTTATTAAAAGTGGCATCGACAGCGTACAGTTTAAACCAAATAATTTCACCTGCAACATAAAAGCCCTTATCAGTATGTGCAAATATTTTCTCCTGCAAATTATTTTGCTGATACTGGTTAAACAGTGCCGGTATGCTGTTTAAATTATTTTGAGCAACGGCAGCAGGCGCAATAAAATGCAATGCTGCCAACGGCAGGAATATATATTTAATCAGTTGGCTTTTTTTTGTTTTGAACATGCTTGAATATTAATTAGCGCATTGAATATTAACTTGTAAAATTTTTTAGCCCGGCATTTGTTTTTCATGTCATCGCCTGTTGCGTCGCACTCTTGTACGTTCGGATTATTATTGGACAAGCTGCGAGCCATGAGCTACGAGCAAAATACAACGGCTCGCAGCTCGCAGCCAAAAGCTCATAGCTATTCTTCAGTACAAGAGTGCGACGCAAGTAAAGCTTCATAGTTGTTCTATTGCCGGGTTCATAATTTTTTTAAATAACATAACTTTTTATCAGGGCCAAAAAGATGGCCGTTGATTGGTTCCATGCAACGTACAATCTAAGCAGCGTTCTTCAGAAGCATAAAAAGTTGCTATGCTTGCGAATGGCCCTAAAGAAGCTGGAACGCCAGGCATAAGACCTTGCGAATATTTTGCTATACTGTCTGCATTATTATCAATTGTAAACTCGCGGCAGCCGGCGGAATAGCCCCAATCCGGCACCTGATCTCTTTTTATAAATATTCTCTGCACCTGCTCCTGGGAAACTTCTACAAACCCAACAACAATTTCAGTTGGGTTAGTGGTACAATGTATATTACCCTGTAGTTCTGAGGGCTGCGGATCAAATACGGAACCGAGCTGCTCTGTATTCTTTTTTATTTTTTGAAAGAAAAGATAGGCCTCGTGGCTTAAGGCATATTGCCTTACATTAATACTGTAGAGTACACTTATTTCCTCTGCTCCGGGCTCTATATAAATTAAGGGCAAGTAAATAATGTCCTGCGCCAGTTTTTCTGAAGACCCCAGCGTTATGCTTGTTGAGTTAAATGTTTTCCAGCATTTATAAATCGTTGTATCATCTGACTGAGAAGGCAGTTTATATTCTACCCCGATTGGAACGTGATGAATGGGGTCGATGATATATTTAAGAGAGGTTGTGTATGCAGAGTGAAACTCCCAGGTTTGCTCAAACTTCCACTGGTAATATCTTGTATTGTTTTGCGGATCGTGTGTATTGATATAAATCTGTACGCCGTTTTCTCTTTTCCAGCTAACACTGTCGATGGGTGGCGTTGCCTTTACCGGAGAGAAATCAGAAAGGTAATCTTTGCCATCACTGGTGCGTATATGCAGCCTGTATTTCTCATTACTGTTTAATGAAAGTGGCGAAGAGAGATAAACACCAAAATTACTTTCGTACATAGGAAAGCTTTCATTGTTTTCACCTTCAACACTTACTGCTGCATTGTGTTCGTAAACGATATCCACAGAATCGTACAACTTTGTAGTACGTGTAAGTGTAATGCTTGTTTGTCCGCCATCGCTGTTAATAAACCCCTCAACAACCAGGTAGCCTGTAGGCGGCGACGGAGATGGGACATTGTATGCTTCTTTACAGCTTAGGCCAAGAAAAAGAACAATAAAAAAACAATAGACTTTTTTCATGTTTAACTGATTATTAAAACCTGATATTATAATTAATGTATGGTATTGGGCTGCCAAAGATTGAAAGTTTATAGCCATTCACTACTCCGTTTTCGGAAACATAATAAACTGAGTATGGATTTTTTCTGCCCAGTAAATTGTAAACCCCAATAGAAAATGAGTTGTGTGTTTTTTGATGTATTTTATGATTGCCTTCTATGTTCATAGAAAAATCTGTGCGGAAATAATCTGGTATCCTGTTGGCGTTTCTATCGGCATACAAAGTTCTTTCTGCACCTGCATAATAAAACCTTCCTACGGGTAAAGTAATTGGCCTGCCCGTACTATAAGTGGTGTTTAAAGATATACTGAAACGGTGAGAGAATTTATAGTTGCCTATGAAAGTAAAATCGTGCGGCTTATCATAATTTGCGGGGTAATACTCGCCTTTGTTAATAACCTCACCTGTGGAAGGATCATCCATTTTTAACAGCGTGCGTGAATAAGTATAGCTGATCCATCCATTCAGCTTTCCTGTAAGTTTTTTTACGAGTAATTCTACCCCGTAAGCTTTGCCTTTCGTGCTGATCACATCCGTTTCAATATGATGATTGAGTATAAGTACAGCGCCGCTTTTATAATCGAGGTAATCTTTTATTCTTTTATAATAGACTTCCACAGAAGTTTCGATCGTGTTTGATTTGAAGTTTTTGTAAAAGCCCAGAGAAACTTGGTCGCCGTATTGCGGTTTAATATTAGGGTCGCTTAGTTTCCATATATCAGTAGGTGCCATCGCTGCTGTATTTGAGAGGAGGTGGATGTACTGGCGTTGTGTATTATAACCTGCCTTCAAAGAAAATGTTCCTGAGACAACGTACCGGCTTGATAACCTTATTTCCGGTCCACCATAAGTCTTGATTATTTTTCCTTTATCATAAGCTGTGGTGCCGGTAATGTTATCTTCTGTTTTAGGTAACCCTGGGGCATAATTATTAAGGTTATAAGGCCCCAGGAAATTATACATAGAATACCGCAATCCCCCCTCGAATGAAACAGCAGAACTTACAGCATACTTATCACTTATGTATAATGCACTCTCTAATGCCTGCTCCGCCTGCATTGCGTCATTTACAACAAGGGATTCTTTTCCGGTTGGCCCATAGCTGCCGGGATGCAGCTTATAATAAATCGTATTTAAACCAAACTCAAGTGTATGCTTACTGCTGAGGTAATAATTAAAATGTGTTTTAAAGTATGTTTGATTAATATCAAACCCCAGTTTGTATGCATTAACCGGATTTTTTTCACTTGAAATATTATATTGATAATGATCATAACCGCCTGCCACCAGCGCATATATTTTATTGTTGAAAATATGTTTCCATTTTAAAGAAAGGTTTCCGTTGCCATAATTATAAGCTGTATCGCTGTTAAGATTAAACCGGTCCTTGCTCAGGTACCCGGTTAAATACAGCGAATTT
>JANXWM010000386.1 GCA_025351145.1 Chitinophagaceae bacterium | reverse complement strand
TAAAGCGAATAACAGTACCAGACTTCGATAGGATCAATAAATCACTGCGTAGATGGGTATCGCTGCTTTGGGCTTTTGCTCTTTTGAAGGTATGCATTGTTTACAAGTTGTAATACAACATAACGCAACGCCGCCGTTGCTGGGAGACTTCGGTAAATGCACAGTAATAATCCGAACGCACAAGAGTGCGACGCAAGGAACGGTTCACAAAGAATTGAAGGCCGGGCCCAAAAAAATAATCCCCAAAAAAGTTATTATTTCCTTGGGGATGTGTAATGGTATTTTAAAAATAAAATTGTCAGGTTTTGGATATTGCAGCTACATCTGCCTGGTCCTGCAACACCACGATCTTCGCATCTGATGATGGTACAATGCCTTTTGCCTTTATATCTTTTTCAAGGTAGAATTTCATTAATGGACCTGCAATTAAAATGGTTACCATCGTCATAACCACGAGGCCAACAAATACCTGTTCGTCAATTATTTTTGCCTGCAATGCGGCGAGGCCCAACACAATTTCCTGCGACCCACGGGCATTCATACCAAATGCAACTGCCAGAGATTCATTCTTGTTTAATCCCCCCAAACGGCTGCCGATACCGGCACCAACTATTTTGGCAATACAGGCGATACCAAGAATAATGACAACAGTTGACAGATCGAAATTGGTAACAAAATTAACCCTTAGCCCTACCGAAGCAAAGAACAGCGGAGCGATAAGATTAATAATAAACGCCTGTATAATATGCTGGATATGATGGTTGAAATGTTTTGAATCTCCCACTGCCACGCCTACAAGAAATGCCCCGAAAATGCCTCTTATTCCGAGGTATTCAGTTACTACCGCGCCTAAAAAACATAGACAAATAGCCACAGTAATAATGCCGCTTGGTGCAGTTAAATACTTTGCTGCCAATCCAAGAATTTTATCAATTGCCCAGCGGCCAATGGTCATCATAAAAGCAACAAAAGCCAGTATGTAAATAATAGAAGTAAGCGATGCATCACCACCTTTTGCGTTCATCATTTGAATGATGATGGAGAAGAGTATCCAGCCCAGGAAGTCATCGATCATTGCCGCGGTAAGAACCAACCCGCCTACTTTTGTGCGTATAATATCAAGATCAATTAATACTTTAACGATAACAGAAAGGGCCGTAATGGAAAGCGCTGTACCAAAGAAAAGCGAGGGTATCAGCCTGTCTGTGGCAGGAACGGCAAATACAAAATCATGAAAAAACCAGATGCATAAAAAGCCCAGTGCAAAGGGCAATATCAAGCCCAGCAAACTGATAGATGCTGCAGATTTACCTTCCTTGCGTATTTGCTTAATGTCAACTTCAGTGCCGGCTATAAACATTAAAAGTATAACCCCAACATTTGCTAAACCGTCGAACGCACCGTAAGCCCTTGGCTCGCTTAAAAATATTTTATGAAAAAGATCAGGAAAGGCAGAACCTAAAAGTGAGGGCCCAATAATAATACCTGCAAGGATTTCACCAACCACAAGCGGCTGTTTAAATTTTCTGAATATTTCGCCCAATAGCCTTGATGAAATGAGTATAATACTCACTATAATCAGGAAGTTCAAAATTTCAGGCGAGCTGAGTTTTGGTACCATAAAATGGCTGTTTGAGTTTTAAGTTTTATTTCGTTCTTTTAAAAGACTAAAACAAACTTAGGATTTAATTCTATATGTTCTATTAGTTTTATAGGAATTTAATTAAAAAGACATATTTAAAAACCAAATCAGGTGATACCAGCAAAGCATTTTATGGCATCGTCCCTTGCGTCGCAATCCGTTCATCGTTCCTGTCAATGGGCATCTCCGGCTTCCGTTGCAGTTATCAAAACTACAGGTTAGTGCATTAAGTTCAGGCATTACGCTTTAAAGAACATTTAACCCCAACCGATCCTTCAAAACCAATCATCGGGGGATTTATTTTGGTAACAGAAACTGTAACTTCTCTTACGGGGGGGAAATGCTTAAGAATTTCATCAGCAATAGTGCTGGCAACAGTTTCAAGCAAAGGTTTCGGGTTAAGCATTTGCTCTTTAATTATTTTATAAACAGCGGCATAGTCAATGGTTTCGTCTAAATGCAAAACTGGATATTGTATAGGCAGGTGAACTATTGTTACATTTACCTCGAACGTACCACCCAGTAAATTTTCTTCTTTATACAGGCCATGATTTGCACGAAAAAGAAGTTTTGATAATTCTATTGTAAGCATTGAACAAAACTAAGGTTGAATACTGAAAAATAAAGTAAATAAAAAGGCAGCTATATAAATTATAGCTGCCCTTAATTATTATAAAAATGTTGAATAATTACACCACTTCCCTTGCGCTTAA
>JANXWM010000349.1 GCA_025351145.1 Chitinophagaceae bacterium | reverse complement strand
AAGCAGGCCACCAAGCAATAAAAATAAAAAATTTACCAGCACCATCACAGTACTGAAAGTCATCATGTTCTTCTGCGAATCTTTCAGGTTTTTTACACTGATATTTTTCTGCATCATCTCCTGGTCAAGCCCCGTCATTCCTATAGTAATGAAAGCCCCGCCAATAATTTGTTTAAGAAAAAAGCCGCCGCTGTTAATATTCGTGTTGATGATTTTTGTATAACTTTTAGCGCTTAATGCCTGCATGGTTTCGCCAAAAGAAAAGTTGAGTGTGTGCATAATATAAATCACACAAACAATGAGGCCAAGCAGCATGAAGGTCGTTTGCAAAGTATCTGTGAATACTATTGTTTTTACGCCTCCTTCAAAAGTATAGAGCAGTATCATCAGCAATATTACAAATGTAGTAAGCGGGAAAGGAACACTCATATTATCAAGTATGAAAAGCTGCAGCACATTAATAACGAGATACAATCTTGCAGTGGCGCCAAGCACCCTTGATATAATGAAAAATAAAGCTCCTGTTTTATAAGCTGTATTGCCAAAACGTTGCTGAAGATAGTTGTAGATAGAAGTAAGGTTTAGCCTGTAATACAATGGCAGCAGTACAAAAGCTACTACGAAATAGCCAATGAAATAACCAATCACCACCTGAAAATATCCAAAGGCATTGCTGCCAACTGTGCCGGGCACACTCACAAAAGTTACACCGCTAAGCGATGTGCCGATCATGCCGAAAGAAACCAGCATCCAGTTACTGTTGCGGTTGCCAATAAAAAAAGAATCGTTGTTACTGTTGCGGCTGGTGTACCATGCTACGCCCAGCAACAAAAGAAAATAAGCAATAACAAAAGAAAATAAAATTGATGCTGACATGAATAGTATTTATAATCCCTGCAATGTTACAGATTTTTTATAATCCTGTTTGCGGATTAACGGATCAGCGAATTTGCACTGTAATGTTTTTTGCTAACGGGGAATTGCTCAATTATTTACTGCAGTACAAGAGTGCGACGCAAGAGAAGCTTTATACATGTTCATCTGCCCGGTTCAAAAAAAATCTTTAACGCTGCATCTTTTGCTGCAGCAGCTTATGCAACCTTTCAATCTCGGCAATCTCTGCGGCAGACATCATTTCGCTGCCTTCGTATTTTGATTTAAGAAACAACACTGTTTTATGTTGCGGGTATTTTTCAAGAATCGCTGCAATCATTTCTCCCGCAGCCTTGTTCTTTGTATATATGGGGCTGGGCGGCGGCAGTTCTGATTTATACCTCGTTGGCTTTTTTAAAATAACGGCTTCAAGCGTAGCAAGTTTAGCAGCAGGTATGCTATCCACTTTCTGTGCCTTGCTGTACAAACCTTCTAATTGCTTTTTACTGAGTCCGCCGCGTTCCTGATATTGATTGTAGAGGCTCTCCAGAAAAGTTGATGCAGGGTAAGCCGCCATGCTTAATTTTAGCACATCGTTTATAACATCAACATCTATTTTTTTTCGCTGCATGAATACCTGTTTTATTTCAACCTTTCAACTTATCAACCCTTCAATTTTCCTCCTTAGCCTTCAACCATTTCAATCACTTTTGTAGAACTCATATTTGCATTACGCACCGCAATATTCCTTGCAGCCAATCCTGCAAAATCTTCGAAGGCTTTTCTGCTAACGGCATCGTTGCCAACCATTGCCGGAACACCTGCATCGCCGCCTTCACGAATGCTTTGCACCAATGGGATCTGTCCAAGAAAAGCAAGATCATATTCGTCTGCAAGCCTTTTGCCGCCTTCTTTTCCGAAGAGGTAATATTTATTGTCGGGTAACTCCGCCGGAGTAAAATAACTCATATTTTCAACCAGCCCGATAATGGGCACATTGATCTGCGCCTGGCCAAACATGGCAATACCTTTTTTGGCATCGGCAAGTGCCACATTCTGTGGGGTGGTTACAATAACAACTCCCGTTACCGGAACAGTTTGCATCAATGTTAAATGAATATCGCCGGTACCCGGTGGCATGTCAATTACGAGGTAATCGAGTTCGCCCCAATCAACATCTGTTACAAACTGGCGTATGGCGCTGCTGGCCATTGGCCCACGCCAAACCACTGCATTTTTTTCATCAACGAGTAATCCAATGCTCATGAGCTTTATGCCAAAACGTTCAAGCGGGACAATCATACCCTTGCCATCCACTTCTTTCATCAATGGCCTTTCGCCGCGTACACCAAACATGATGGGTACGCTTGGCCCGTAAATATCCGCATCCATCAAACCAACTTTGGCGCCGCCTTTTGCAAAAGCCAGCGCAAGGTTCGCAGCCACAGTGCTTTTGCCTACACCACCTTTGCCGCTTACAACTGCAATAATATTTTTTACACCGCCAAGTATCAGCTTCGCATCTTTACGGTTACTGCTGGTATTGGAAGTAAAATTCACTTTTACCGTTGCCTGTTTATTCACTAATATTTTCACAGCATTTACACAGGCCGTTTGTATCATATCTTTCATTGGGCAGGCAGGTGTTGTAAGCACCACCGTAAACGAAACATGGTCGCCATCAATTGAAATATCTTTTACCATATTTAAGGTCACCAGGTCTTTGCCAAGATCGGGTTCCTGTACGTTACTTAGGGCCTTTAAAATATCAGATTCATTCATCACACATTATTTTGTTAAAAAGGATTATTTTGGC
>JANXWM010000339.1 GCA_025351145.1 Chitinophagaceae bacterium | reverse complement strand
ATCTTTCTGGTTTATGAATGAAAGTGTACGTTTTAAATCGCTGTCATGAAGTGTAATAAAAGGCGTTTTTGCAGGTTTTGAAGTGCTTACATCACCCTCATAGCCCGCCTCTTTTGTATTATTGAAGAAAGCCAGCATTGAGTAATAATCTTTTTGCGAAAAGGGATCGTATTTATGATCGTGGCACTGGGCACATTCTATGGTAATACCCATAATGCCTTTGCCGTAAGTTTTTGTTTTATCAATCAAATATTCAACACGGTATTCTTCAGGAATTACGCCTCCTTCTTCTGTGTATTTATGATTGCGGAAAAAACCTGTTGCCAGCATTTCTTCTTTGGTTGCATTTGGCAGCATATCGCCGGCAATTTGCCAGGTAATAAATTGGTTGTAAGGCATGTTTTCGTTGAAGGCGTGTATCACCCAATCGCGCCATGGCCATTGTGTTCGGATGTTATCGTCCTGGTAACCGTAGCTGTCTGCATAGCGTGCTACATCTAGCCAATGCACCGCCATTTTTTCTCCGTATTGAGGAGTTTGCAAAAGTTGATCAACAATTTTATCATAAGCACCGGGGCTTTTATCGGCAAGAAATTTATCCATCATTTCGAGTGATGGTGGTAAACCGGTAAGATCGAATGAAACACGTTTGAGTAAACGTTCCTTGTCGGCTTCTTCGTTGGGTTTTGTATCTAACTGATTAAGCTTGTTGAGTACGAAATAGTCGATTTCATTTTTGGGCCATTTAGCATCGCTTACTTTGGGTATTGCTGCTTTTTTGGGTGCAGTGAAAGCCCAGTGCTTTTCATATTTTGCCCCCTGTTCTATCCACTTTTTTATGAGCTTAATTTCGAAAGGCGTGAGCGCAGACAAGTGAGAATCCGGTGGCGGCATTATAAACGAGGTATCCGTTGAGGAAACCCTTTTATATAATTCTGACTGATCTGGTTTGCCGACTACCAATGCAAATGCACCCTTGGTTTCCTTTAAAGCAGCGAAAGCACTGTCGGCAATATCGAGCCGTAAATGGGCCTGGCGTTTGCTTGCATCCGGCCCGTGGCATTTAAAGCATTTGTCGGAGAAAATGGGGCGTATATTAAAGTTGTAGCTTACCGTTTCGGGTATAGCTGAACCATCAGCTAATGCCTCACTGTTGTTACAGGAGCTGATGACAGAAAATGTTGCCAGCGCAACGGAGATGACTGATAAAATTTTGTATTTCATACCCTTGATGCAAGAAAATAAAACTAAGAAAAATTAGTGAGACGACCTGAATCAAACGTTTGCATGTTGATGTTTTACGAAAACCTTTTCAAAAGAGTTCATTTTACAACGCAGGGGGGTGCAGAAAAGAAGGCGGGCTGTTTTGCTGAATTTTGTTCTGAACGTACAAGAGTGCGACGCAAGTAAAGCTTAATACATGTTCAATTGCCGGGCAAAAAAAACACTAAAGCCTTTAATGAAAACTTTAGTGCTGAATATAAAATTATTACTGAATTTTTATAAGCGTATGGTGGCTGGAAGATACTTTGCAATAAGCGCTTCGTAGTACGGTCTTAGTTCTTCTGCCACGGGCTTTTTAGGGCTTTTTGAATAGAGATCGTAGGGGTTGAATTTATCGACCCATTTAAACATTTCGCGGTCGTGATCATCCATTAAATGTTCATACGCATGTTCGCGGTGCTGAGAATAAAATGAATGATAGCGGATCATATAAAGTGCCGGTTCGGGCAAATAATCTTTGGTGATTTGATATAAATATTCATCGTGTCCCCAGCTCATATGCACATTGCGCAGGCCGCAACCATGTTCGTACACGCCGTATTTTGTATTGTAGCGGGGATCTTTACTATCGGGATTGTTTTCGAAATATTCAGGATAAACAATTTTATCGGAATGAGCGCAGCCGACCGGGAAAGTATCACCCACCACTGCCCATTGGGGTTCACCGAATAAGCATAACACTTTGCCCATATCGTGAATGAACCCCGTTAATATAAACCAGTCTGGATGGCCATCTGCACGAATGGCTTCTCCTGTTTGAAGCAGGTGCTGCAGCTGATCGAGGTCGGTATCGGGATCAGAATCATCAACGAGTGTATTTAAAAATTCCATAGCATCCCAAACCTTCAGTTCTTTGCGGTTAAACAGCAGAAATTCTTTCCTTTTTTCCATCACAAAATCGTAAGTCTGGTACTTATGATTAAGGCGGTAAAACTCACGCACAGTATCTCTTTCGGGAGTATCATAATTACGGAACGCCTCCTTTGCTTTTGCAGGTTCGCCGGCTTCCGGGTAGCGGGTAAGTACATCATCTTCCCATAATTCTATGCTCTGCAAAGGGGTTATTTCTTCCTGGGATAAAACCGATGGTGTGTACATGGCAAATTTTTTTAGGTAATAAAGATACTTTTTTTAGGCATTCAATTAAAGTGACCGGTTATAAAATGGTTTTTATATTTTGTAGCCAGCGTTTGAATAACTATGAAGCTTCTCTTGCCACGCTCGGTTCGACGTTCCTCTTTCATGGCAGCAAAAAGAAATTGACGGTCACAAAGCCGTCAATTTCTTAAGTGATATATTCTGGCAGATTAAAAAATACGCACAGCACGCACATAATTAGAATCTGCTTTATTGCTGCTCACGCTGTCAATATCGAATTTTTTAGCGATAGCGGAACTCCCATCCAGTTCAGTAGAACTCCAGTAGCCGCCGATGGAGAAACCACCAACTTTTTCTCTTCGTTTATGAAGTTCGCTCAACTCAGCAGAAGATGGTAAAAACCAATCGGTATACCCATTACCTTTATATCTTGAGCATTTAAGTGCAGCATAATCGTAACCAAATTTTCCCTGTGCTGCAATAATTTTTCTTGTATTGGCTAACCCCTTACCAAGTGATTTGGCTGTTGCACCTGTTTCTATATTACTGCCGTTCCACCATGAAAAGTATCCAAGATCTGCGGTGTCTGCAATAAGGCCATGTTTCCTTGTTGAATCTATCCAAAATATAATGCCGCCTTGATACCAGGCGCCAATACGAATTGAATCATTTAAAGCTGATGCTTTTTCAACTGATTGACTTCCAACAGCAGACGGGTCATTAATTTTCTCCTTTGAACAGGAAGTTGCAAATAACAGTATAAAAATTGCAAACCCTGCTTTCATTTTTAGTTTCATATTTGATGGTTTTAAAAGTTTCAAAATGAAAAAAATAACAGTAAAGAATATTGATATCAGGTCAATACCTTATTACAATAAATTAGTTACCGTTTGAATTTTATGGGGGAGCTGATTTTAGAACTGCCTGACTATTCTGATTATATCCCGTCAGAATGATCGAATTGCGCGAACATAAGAAACGGCATCTTTGAGGATTTGATTAGGTTTACCAACATCGAAATATTCAACAAAAGCCTTATTGGTGTTGAATTCTGTAGAGCTCCAGTACTTATCAGATGCAAAACCACCTACAGTTGTTTTCTGCTTATACAATTCTTTGATCTCATTTCTGGATGGAAGGAACCAATCATCGTATCCGCCACCCCGGTATTTTCTACAGAGATTCGCTGCATATTCGCCAGACCTTCCCTGCACCTTAATTATTTTCCTTGTGTTTTTTGACCCTGTGCCTAAAGCTGAACTGGTTGCACCGGTAGTCACAAATGTTCCGTTGTACCAAGTGGCGGTTCCCTGATCTTCAGTAGCAGCAATTAAACCATGTTGCCCACTTGTATCTATCCAAAATATAATACCACCGTCATAAACAGCGCCAATATAAATTGAATCACTAAGTGCTGCAGCATGCTCTTCTGACGACGCTGTTGCCGATGGTGATTTAATATTTTCCTTCGTACAGGAAACAGTAAAAAGTAACATAAAAGCTGCGAAAAAAAAGTTAGTTTTTGTTCTCATATTTGTTGATTTTAGTTTTGAAAATTGATGCAGGACAGCATTTGCTAAATTAGCCTGAAACTAAAATTACTCGATATCCCAAAAAAAATTTGATGATTGAAGTATTTTCATAGTTCAAGAATTAAGCAATTAGCATTTAAATATAGTGATTAAGGTTTAATTTTAAAAAAAACCAGAATTATTTTTATGTTTCTGCAGAACAAATAATATGGCGGCTCCCGGTGCTTACCAAAATACGGTATACAATGCAGCAAGTATACCCAGAATAATTACTGAGCCAATAATAAATCCAGGTGAAGTCCTGAATGCCTTCACATCAATTATGAGACCTTTGGGATTGTTTTTTGTTTCAGGGTCTGCAAGGCTGATAATAACCATCAGCAATACCAATGTTACAAAAACGATGCTCATACGATCAAGAAAAGCATAATCAGGAAACGCGCCGTTTGTCCATGTCGGAAGAAATTTTAGAACTGTAGAAAGTGGTATGGTAAGCAATGCTGCGGCTATTGCAGCGTTGGCATTGGCCCGTTTCCAGAAAAATCCCAGCAGAAAAATTGCGAGAACACCTGGCGAAATAAACCCTACATATTCTTGTATAAACTGGTAAGCCTGGTCAAGGTTCTTTAACGCAGGTGCTACCAGCATGGCAAGAACCATTGCCGTTACAACCGCAAAACGGCCGGTAAATACCAACTGCTTTTCGGAAGCATCTTTCTTAACATATTTTTTATAAATGTCCAGCGAAAAAATAGTGGAGATACTGTTCGCCTTACCAGCAAGAGATGCAACAATAGCAGCTGTTAAAGCAGCAAAGGCAAGGCCCTTTAAACCATCCGGCAAAAGGTTCATTAAAGTTGGGTAACTCTGATCGGGTTTTAGAACACCGCTTGCATCAAGCATCTCTTTTTGAAACATACCGTTCTCATGCATTACATACATGGTAATGCCGGGCAATACAACAATCACCGGGATCAGCAACTTTAAAAAAGCCGCAAATAAAATTCCTGAACGTGCCGTTTTTAAATTGGCACCTAATGCACGTTGTACTATATATTGGTTGCAGCCCCAGTAAGCGAGATTATTGATGAGCATACCGCCGATTAAAACCGAGAGCCCCGGCAGGTCTTTATAATAAGGATTGGTTTCATCAAAGATCATGTGAAAATGCGATGGCGCTTTTTCCCTCAGTATGCTGAAACCTTTCAGAACATCATCGCCAAAACCAAAATGGTTTGATAAAAGATTCAATGCCAGATAAGTAGTTACCAGCCCGCCCATAATCAACACGATCACCTGCACCACATCAGTATAACCAATCACTTTCATGCCGCCAAGTGTAACTACAATAGAGAATACGCCCAGCCCGGTTATGCACCATTCAAAACTTATTCCCGATAAAGAATTTACCGCCAGTGCCCCGAGATAAATAATAGAAGTAAGGTTTACAAACACATAAACGAGCAGCCAGAAAATCGCCATAATGGTACTCACCGTATCATTATACCGCATGCTCAAAAACTGCGGCATCGTATAAATTTTATTCTTTAAATAAACCGGAATAATAAATACTGCAACAATGATCAGCGTTGCTGCAGACATCCATTCGTAAGTTGAAATAGCAAGCCCCATCGCAAAGCCAGAGCCCGACATACCAATGAAATGCTCAGCCGAAATATTCGATGCAATCAGCGAAGCGCCAATGGCCCACCAGGTAAGCGAACCTTCTGCCAAAAAGAAATCTTTCGAATCCATCTGCTTCGATTTCTTTTTGTGGTACACCCAGTAGCCGTACACCACCACCACAATAAAATAAATAAAAAATACAACGTAATCGGCAGTGTGCAAATGGTTCATGCGGCATTGTTGGTTGAAGAAAAGATTTACTGAAAATAATCAAATTATACTATGCCCATGAAATATTTTAAAGGCCATTATTAGCCATGCAGAAGTAATTCTATGAAGCGTCTCTTGCGTCGCACTCTTGTACTTAAGAATAGCTATGGGCTTTGGGCTGTATGTTATAAACTATAGTGTTTTTGCTAACAGCTTACAGCGTGCGTCTTTTAGCTGAATATTGCTGCAACAGTACAAGAGTGCGACGCAAGTAAAGCCCAATTCATAACCTGTTGCCCGGCTCCAAAATATTCTCCCGGTATTTGCACCAGGTTTCAAAAACATGACGACAATCATTTATCAGTTTTTTTATCCATGATAATTTTGCAACAAATCATTTGTATTCAGCAAAACATAAAAAGGTATGCAGGTTCAGGACAATGAAACTTCTATAAAATGTTTTCACTGCGGTGATGATTGCGGCAAACATCCTGTACGCAAAATGGAGAAAAATTTTTGCTGCGATGGTTGCAGAATGGTGTACGAAATTTTAAACCAAAACGGGTTGTGCGATTATTACAGCATTTCGCAAAACCCGGGCCTTAGCCGCAAGATAAAAGTGCGTGAAAACAAGTTTGCTTTTCTTGATGAAGATGCCATTGCACAACCGCTTATTTCTTTTAAAGATGCAACACAAACGCATGTAACTTTTTATCTTCCGCAAATGCATTGCAGCAGTTGTTTGTGGCTGCTCGAAAACCTGTACCGCCTCGATGAAGGCATCATTACCAGTAAAGTAAACTTTGCAAAAAAAGAGGCAACAGTAATTTTTGATCACAAAATAACTTCATTACGCAAAGCGGCTGAACTGCTTACCAGCATTGGCTATGAGCCTTACATCAGTTTAAAAAACCTATCAGGCCGTAAAACTTTTGTTGACAAATCGAAAACCTATAAACTTGGTGTAGCCGGGTTTTGTTTTGCCAATATTATGATGCTGAGTTTTCCTGATTATTTCGGTCTCAGCAGCAACGAGCATTCATTGCAACTTGTTTTTAGAACGCTTAGCATCATTTTAAGTTTGCCCGTATTTTTTTACAGTGCTACAGAATTTTACAACAGTGCGTGGAAGAGTTTAAAGCATGGCTTTCTAAATATTGATGCCCCGATTGTACTCGCTATTTGGGTAACATTTATACGCAGCCTTTATGAAATTTTTTCAGGTACCGGCAATGGCTATCTCGATAGTATGAGCGGCATTGTTTTCTTTATGCTTGTTGGCAGGGTGCTGCAAAATAAAACTTACGAACAGCTAAGCTTTGAGCGTGATTTTACGGCTTATTTTCCCGTAGCCGTAACAAGAATAAGTAAACAAAATAAAGAAGAACCTATTGCGTTACCAGCTATACAATTAAACGATACACTCCTTATTCACAATGAAGAACTGATACCTGCCGATGGCATTATTACCCGTGGCAAATCATTAATAGATTACAGTTTTGTTACCGGGGAAAGCATACCTGTACAAAAAGAGATCGGTGAAATTGTTTATGCAGGCGGCAAACAGGTGGGTGGCAATATGGAGATACTTGTAATTAAAGAAGTATCGCAAAGTTACCTAACCGGTTTATGGAATAAAGATGAATTAAAAAACGACAAGCAGTACAATGAAAAATCTTTCGTACACCTGCTTAGCCGCTACTTTACATGGATGGTTTTATCTATATCCATTATTGCAGGTATTTACTGGTTCAACCACGATGCAACTGTTATGTGGAATGCAGTTACAGCAGTGCTTATTGTAGCCTGCCCTTGTGCCTTGCTGCTTAGCAACACGTTTACCAATGGCAATGTTTTACGTGTATTAAGCCGCAATAAATTTTACCTGCGCAATGCACAAACAATTGAAGAGCTTGCTACTGCAAATGTTATTGTTTTTGACAAAACCGGCACACTCACCAATGGCAATTACCCGGATATTTTTTTCGATGGTACGCCGTTAAGCAACGACCTTAAAATAAAGATCGGTGCATTGGCCCGTCAATCGGCGCACTCTATGAGCAGGGCTATTGCAAACTGGGCTGGCGAAGGAAATCATTTGCAGGTAAAAGCTTTTAAAGAAGTTGCCGGTTATGGTATTGAAGGGTTAGTAAAAGGCGATCTTATTGCTCTCGGGTCCCTTGCGTACATAACCAGTTCAAAAACCATGTTGCGGAATTTTGAAACCGCTGTGTATGTTTCACTGGAAGGCAGGCTGCTTGGCAGGTTTACTTTCCAAAATCATTACCGCAATAATCTCGAAAGCCTCACTAAAAAACTACAGAATAATTACCAGCTTATTGTGCTCAGCGGCGACAATGAAGGCGAAAGAAATAACCTCATTAAATTGATGGGTAATGATGCAGATATCCGCTTTCACCAAATGCCTGAAGACAAGCTCCACTTTATACAAAGACTGCAGCAACAAGGTAAAAAAATAATCATGATCGGCGATGGCTTAAACGATGCAGGTGCTTTAAAACAGGCAGATGCAGGCATTGCCATTACAGAAGACACCAACAATTTTACACCCGCCAGCGATGCCATTATGGAAGCAGGTTCACTCTCCCGGCTCTACACATTTATACGCCTATGCAAAGCCAATAAAAGAATTGTACTGGCAGCATTTATTATATCTATTCTCTACAATATTGTTGGTATTTATTTCGCGGTAACCGGTGCACTCTCACCCATGATTGCCGCCATACTCATGCCCTGCAGCAGCATCAGTATTGTGCTGATCACTTTCGGGTTTACCAATTTTTCTGCGTGGCGTATGAAGCTGAAATAAGAATATTTTTTTTGAACCCGGCAATAGCTATTTCATGGCATCGCCTCTTGCGTCGCACTCTTGTACTTTTGTAAGTTGCGGGAGCTTGCGCGTAGATATCAAGCAGGCTGCTGCAAAATATAACGTTCATTGCAATTACTGTTTAACCGCATCACTCCGCTTTAATCTTTGCTTCGGTAAAAGCTCAATATATAATCCGAACGTAAAAGAGTGCGACGCAAGAAAAGTCTCATGCATATTCCTCTGCCCGGTTACAAAAAATCCATTCACGTCTTGCAAATACAAAAACATGATTTTAATCAGGTTATTTATTGAGCAGTGTCATAAACTGAGCTTTTCCAGTGCTCTACTTTTGTTGCCTTGAAACACAAATTATGAGTGTACTGATCGTGTTACTAATAGCAAGCATTACAATAGCAGGCATTTTCCTTGTAGCATTTTTGTGGAGTGTAAAGAGCGGGCAGTACGATGATGAAGTTAGTCCTCCAATGCGCATGCTGTTTGATGATACAGCTCCAAAGGACAAGGAATCAATATCCGCTGAAACCCTTTCCACCGGCGTTTCTGCACGCACAGATAAAATAATTATTCAACAACCTTAACACAGCACAGTGCTGGCAATATAAATTCCAAAAACTAAAATTCTATGCAGGTAGAAAAATTTTATTACGATAACAAGACTGTAAAAATGTTTGCTTACGCCACCATACTTTGGGGCGTAGTTGGTATGCTGGTTGGTTTACTGGCATCCATTGAAATGTTTTTTCCCGCAGCCAATATGAGCTTTGCCCCCACTACATTTGGCAGGCTTAGACCAGTGCATACCAATGCAGTGATTTTCGCATTTGTGGGCAATGGTATTTTTATGGGTGTATATTATTCACTGCAGCGTTTATGCAAGGCAAGGATGTTCAGTGATAAGCTAAGTAAAATTCATTTTTGGGGTTGGCAGGCAATTATTGTTACAGCTGCTGTTACACTAATGGCAGGCTATACAACAGGTAAAGAATATGCTGAACTGGAGTGGCCTGTTGACATTGCGATTACCGTTGTATGGGTAATCTTTGGTATCAATATGTTTGGCACTATTATCAAACGCAGAGAGAGCCATTTGTATGTTGCCATCTGGTTTTATATTGCTACCTGGGTTACGGTTGCCATGCTGCATATTGTAAACTCATTTGAACTGCCTTTCTCTTTGTTTAAAAGTTACAGCTGGTATGCAGGTGTTCAGGATGCATTGGTACAATGGTGGTATGGCCACAATGCAGTTGCATTCTTTTTAACTACGCCCTACCTGGGTGTTATGTATTACTTTTTACCAAAAGCAGCCAACAGGCCGGTGTATAGTTACAGGCTTTCCATCATTCACTTCTGGGCTTTGATATTTCTTTATATATGGGCCGGTCCGCACCATTTGCTGTACACAGCTTTGCCTGACTGGGCGCAGAATCTTGGCGTGGTTTTCAGCGTAATGTTGATTGCTCCAAGCTGGGGTGGTATGCTTAATGGTTTGTTTACGCTGCGCGGTGCATGGGATAAAGTAAGAGAGGATCCTATTCTTAAATTTATGGTGGTAGCCATTACCTGTTATGGTATGGCAACTTTTGAAGGCCCTATGCTTAGTTTAAAAAGTGTAAATGCAATTTCGCACTTTACTGACTGGACGATTGCCCACGTTCACGTAGGTGCTTTGGGCTGGAATGGCTTCCTCACTTTTGGTATTTTATACTGGATTATACCAAGAATATTCAACACACAATTGTATTCAAAAAAACTTGCCACCAACCATTTCTGGATTGGAACGGTAGGTATTGTTTTATATACTGTTCCTATGTATTGGGCCGGTTTTACTCAGGCACTTATGTGGAAGAGTTTTACAGACGATGGCACTTTAACTTACCAGTTTTTAGAAACTGTTACCCACATTATTCCGCTGTATGTAACACGCAGTATTGGTGGCACCTTATACCTTGTTGGTGTGTTCATCATGGTGTACAATATTTATAAAACAGTAAAGGCAGGCAGCCTGGTTGCAAACGAAGCTGCAGAAGCTGCACCGTTAGAAAAAGTTGTAAAACCTGTAAGCGAAAAATACTGGCACCGCTGGATAGAAAGAAGGCCTGTACAAATGCTGGTAATAAGCCTGCTTGTAGTTGCAGTGGGTGGTTTGGTAGAACTTATTCCAACCTTTCTTGTACAAAGCAACGTGCCAACCATTGCATCTGTAAAGCCATATACACCGCTAGAATTGCAGGGCCGCGATATTTATATAAGAGAAGGCTGTTATACCTGCCACTCTCAAATGATACGCCCTTTCCGCGATGAAGTAGCGCGTTATGGCGAATACAGCAAAGCTGGAGAATTTGTGTACGATCATCCTTTCCAGTGGGGCAGTAAACGCACCGGTCCTGACCTTGCCCGTGAGGGTGGTAAATATCCTGACAGCTGGCACTACAACCACATGATGGATCCACGCATTATGAGCCCCGGTTCTATTATGCCAAATTATCCATGGCTGCTCGATGATAAGATTGATACTTCATTAACCGCAGCTAAAATAAGAGCCATGACAACCCTGGGTGTGCCATATCCCGCAGGCTATGATAAGATCGCAAATGCAGACCTTGAAAAGCAGGCACAGGGCATTAAAGCGAATTTGAAAAAAGATAAAATAGAAACAAGCAGCAATGCCGAAATAATAGCACTGATCGCTTACCTGCAAAGAGTAGGCACGGATATTAAAGGTGATCAAAAACCAACAGCAGAATTGGTGAAATAGTTTTTTGAACCGGGCAGAAGAATGTTTACTGATCGTCCCTTCCGCCTGAGGCGGACACTTGTACTGCTGAAATAAACGCAGTCACAGGCTGCACAAAGCACAGAACGTACAAGAGTGCGACGCAAGGATGTTCAATAGAATAGAGAAAGCCGGGTCACTAAAAATAAAGAACACAAAATATTAATCACCGTTTTAAAGATAGTATTTTATGAAGTTTATTAATTACGTAGAGAGCATAACAGGCGTAGATATTTACGGGCTTATTGGCTTGCTGATGTGCTTCATTGTTTTTACAGCAGTAATAATATGGGCATGGAAAGCAGACAAGAAATTAATGAATAAAATGAGCAATATTCCCCTTGAAAACTAAATACAGCAACGATAAATACTAATAATATGAAGATTCATTTATCAGGAAAAAAATGCAGCAGCAGCTCAAAAAAAATAATGATGATGGCTGCAGGCTTATTACCAATACTGGCATTTGCCAAAGGGCCCAAAGCAGCATCAGAAGCAACCAATCCTGTTGCCATTGCCATGATGTCGGTAGCTGCTCTTTTGGTGCTGGCAATTTATATAACTTCCCGGCTGTTGATACAGCAGGCCAAAGTAAAAGTTGAACGCTTTAAAAAAGAGCAAAAAGAAAACCTCGCAAAAGCAGGCACGATTGGCGTTGTAATTTTACTATGCTTCTTCAGTGGTCCCCTGTTCGCTCAGGATGCAGGCGCAGTAACACAAGCCGTTGCCGCACCTGTTATACTTAGTGATAGTTCTTTTTATGCTTTATGCGCAGTAATTGGTGCAGAACTCATTATTCTTTTGGGCCTGTTATCTCAACTGCAGGCAATGATGAAAGAAGAGGCTGTAAAGGTTGCAGGCGCCTCTTTTGAAACAGAAGCTGAAGCAGTTGCAAAAGAATCTTCCTTTAAAAAATGGTGGCAGAAAGCAAATAAATTCAAACCCATTCAGGAAGAAGCATCCATTGATCTTGGTCACGATTATGATGGTATACGCGAACTTGATAACCGCTTGCCCCCATGGTGGCTGTATGGCTTTTACCTCTGCATTATTTTTGCCTGTGTGTACCTGTGGCGTACAGAAGTATCTCATTCAGCTCCTTCAACTATTGAGGAATACCAGGCCTCGGTTGCAGAAGCTGCAGTTGCAAAAGAAGCATACCTGGCCAAAGCAAAAAGCAGTGTAGATGAAAGCTCTGTTAAGTTTTTAACCGGCGCTTCTGATATTGAATCAGGCAAAAAAATATTCACTACGGTTTGCGCAGCATGTCATTTAGCAGATGGCGGAGGAATTGTAGGCCCCAACCTTACAGATGATTACTGGCTGCATGGGGGAAGCATTCAGGATATATTTAAAACCATTAAATATGGCTGGCCCGAAAAAGGTATGAAGAGCTGGAAAGATGATTATTCCCCATTACAAATTGCCCAGCTGGCAAGCTTTGTAAAGAGTTTGCATGGCACCAAACCTGCTGCGCCAAAAGAGCCGCAGGGAGAATTATATAAAGAAGATAATACAAGTGCACCGGCAAAGGATTCGCTAAAAAAAGACAGTGCTAAAGTGAGCGCTTTCATTCACTAACATATCATGAGCAAACCTGTTGAACATACCAATGCAATTGAAACAGAAAATTTCAGGGATCATCTTGCCACCGTAAATGAGTCGGGTAAACGCAACTGGATATATGCACAGAAACCGAAAGGAAAATTCTATTCCATAAGAACATGGTTGAGCTATGCCTACTTTATTCTTTTCTTTGGGCTGCCTTTTGTAAAAGTGCATGGAAGGCCTTTGTTCATGTTCAATATTCCGGCTGCTAAGTTTATTATTTTTGGTAAGGTTTTTTGGCCGCAGGATATGTTCATTTTCGGCCTTGGCATGATCACTTTTATTTTCTTTATCATTCTTTTTACCGCTGCATTTGGCCGTTTATTTTGCGGCTGGGCCTGCCCGCAAACCAATTTTATGGAGATGATGTTCCGTAAAATTGAATACTGGGTTTTAGGCGATGGCAACGCGCAACGCAACCTTGCCAAAGCTCCATGGACAGAAAAAAAAATATTTAAAGTAACCGTTAAACACATTCTATTTTATGCCCTTTCTTTTACCATAGCGAATTTTTTTCTTGCTTATATCCTTGGTATCGATGAACTTGAAAAAATTATCACAGAACCGGTAAGTCAGCATACGGCAGGGTTCGTTTCACTGCTTGTTTTTAGCGGTGTATTTTATGCGGTGTATGCCTTTTTTCGTGAGCAGGCCTGTACAGTAGTTTGTCCTTATGGAAGATTACAAAGTGTACTGCTCGATAAGAACTCCATGATCGTTGCTTACGATTACAAACGCGGCGAACCACGCGGCCACCTTAAAAAAGATGTGGAGCAAAATCTCGGCGATTGTATTGATTGTTTTGCCTGTGTAAAAGTTTGTCCAACCGGCATAGATATTCGCAACGGTGTACAGATGGAATGCGTGGGTTGCACAGCCTGCATAGATGCATGTAATAACATCATGGATAAAATTGGCAAACCACAGGGCCTCATCCGTTATGCATCAGAAAACTCTATTGCAAATGGCGACCCTTTGCGTTATACCACCCGCATGAAACTCTATACCGGTTTATGCGCAATTGTACTTAGCGTTTTAAGCATTATACTCTACAACCAAAAAGATATTGAGGTTACCATTATGCGTACACCCGGTATGCTTTTCCAGGAGCGTGGTAAAGACAGTATCACCAATCTTTACAACATAAAAATGGTGAATAAAACACTCGAAGATGTGCCGCTTACTGTTCACGTTGAACATATGCCTGCCAATGTGCAGATCATCGGGAACCCGTATATTCTTGTGCACGAAGAAGGGCAGGGTGCAGGTTCATTTTTTGTGATACTCCCCAAACAAATTATTCACGACAGGAAAACAGATATACAGCTTGGCGTTTACAAAGGCAAAGAAAAAATTGCAGACATCACCACCAGTTTTCTTGGGCCTGTGGCAGATGAGGAGGGAGAAAAAGAAAAGGACTAATATTATTTTTTAGCAACCATCAGTTCTTTGGGCATCGCTGGTTGTGTCACTCACTTGTACGTTCAGGTTTCATGGCATCTTTAGTCTGTATTTCTGTAAACCTTTTTCAAATGCAGGCTGGTTTTATAGCAACATAAAAATTCATTCACTAAAATATTTTATATGAGCTGGGGAAATAAATTACTAATCGTGTTTATCGTGTTTGCCGGCATGATCGGCTATATGGTTATAAGGGCAATTGATACGCCAACTAATTTGGTAAGCGAAGATTATTATAAAGATGAATTAAAATTTCAGGACCGCATTGATGCCTCAAACAATGCGGAGAAATTAGATTCTGTTCAGCTAACACAAAACGCAAGTACCGTTTCCATTACTCTACCCGCAGCAATGAAAGGAAATAATATTGAAGGAGAAGCTTATTTCTATTGCCAAACAAATCCTTCGAAAGACAAGCACTTAACACTTTCAACAGATTCGCTTATTACTTTTTTTAATAAAAAAGATTTGCCTTCAGGTAACCTGCTGCTTAAATTAAGCTGGAAAGCCGGGAAGCAAAATTATTACGTAGAAAAATCAATTAATCTTTAAAACAAATGGCCTGGCAGTTTCTAATATCGGGTTTGTTTTTAGGCTTGGTAAGCAGTGTGCACTGTGCAGGAATGTGCGGCCCTATTGCTTTGGCTTTACCCATTCAACTGCTGCCCAAACAACAAAAGACATTTGGCATATTACTGTATAATATTGGCAGGGTTTTTACCTACAGTTTACTCGGCCTTGCTGCAGGTATTGCAGGCAGATTTTTGTTAGTGGGATCATTTCAGCAATGGTTCTCTATTGTGTTTGGAATAAGCATCCTGGTAATACTCACCGTCTCATTTATTTTTGGGAAAAGCATGCATGTAACGCCACTGAATAAAGCATATAACCGGTTGCAATTATTCATCGGTAAAAAGTTACGGCAACAGGGTTTGCCTGCACTTTTTATATTGGGTATGGCGAATGGTTTATTACCCTGCGGCATGGTTTATCTTGCGGTAACCGGGGCACTTACAACTGCCACTTTACAAAGTGGCATGCTGTATATGTTACTGTATGGTTTAGGTACATTACCAGCCATGTTTGCCATTACCTTTTTTGGTTTTAAACTCAGCCTTTCTGTTCGTAATAAATTTAAAAAAATAGCGCCGGTTTTTATGGCTGTAGTTGCAGTGTTGCTGATACTCCGCGGACTGAATTTAAACATACCTTATATAAGTCCTTACTTCTACTATGGCAGCGGTTCAGATGCGATTAACTGTATTAAATAGTGCGTGGCTGTTGAAAGCTGAATAATGATTTTAAGTACAAGTGTGCGACGCAAGGAACGCTTCATACTTATTCTAAAGCCTGGTTCAAAATTTCTTTACTCCACTATTCGAAGTTTTGCATAATTAAGCATGATCTTTTTTTCGCCATTGAGTTCAAACTTGACCGTAGCAACAGGATTGTGCTTTGCACCCTCCATTTTTATTACCTCGCCAAAGCCAAATTTTTGGTGCTCTACTTTTTGGCCTTCCTGTAAATTGCTGGTATCGCTTGCAACAAAATCTGCGGAAGGTTTATGCTCCACCACTTTATTTGAAGGCGGCACAACGGGCAGGTAAGAAGGCTTTGTATTCTCTTTTTTTGCCGGAGGTGCACCATATCTTTTTTCGGCAGCTTCGGCATCGTTAAAACCACCGCGGTGCATACGCTCATACGCAGAACCCATATTGTTTAAACCCTGGTTGCGTGCACCACCACCGGCATAACTTTTATCAATAAACTGTTCGGGCATTTCTTCTAAAAAACGGCTTGGTTCATTTTGCACCAGCTGGCCAAAACGGTAACGCGAATTGGCATACGTTAACCACAAACGCTGCTTGGCCCTTGTTACCGCAACATAAAATAAACGGCGTTCTTCTTCAAGTTCTTCCCGTGTATTAATGCTCATGGCGTTGGGGAACAAAGTTTCTTCAATACCGCCCACAAAAACACAGCTAAACTCAAGTCCTTTTGCAGCATGTATGGTCATCATTTTTACTGAATCACTTTCGCCTTTATCATCGTCAGCATCTGTAAGTAAAGTTATTTGCTGCAGGTAACTGCCGAGGGTTTTATCGCCTAATTCGCCATCATCATTACTGGGGCTTTCTGTCCATTCTTTTATGGAGTTTAGTAACTCCTGGATGTTCTCGTAACGGGCAAGGCCTTCGGTAGTTTTATCGTTGAAGAGTTCTTTTACAAGGTTGGTATG
>JANXWM010000330.1 GCA_025351145.1 Chitinophagaceae bacterium | reverse complement strand
CAATGTAATGGTGATACTAAAACTCTGCATTGTTACTTTGGTAATTGTTGTTGGTGCAGGTTATGTAAACGTTGATAACTGGCACCCGCTGAATGATGCAGGTATTCCATCTTTTATGCCCAATGGTTTTAGTGGTGTAATGACGGCTGTAAGCGGCGTATTTTTCGCATACATCGGCTTCGATGCAATAAGCGTAATGGCTGAAGAAAGTAAGAACCCGCAACGCGATTTACCCAGAAGTATGATACTCTCTTTAGTGATCTGTACTGTGGTTTATATACTGCTTACACTGGTGCTTACAGGCGTGCTTAACTACAAAGGTTTTGATGGCGTTGGCGACCCGCTTGCAAAAATATTCGAAGTAAAAAATGTGGGCTGGATGCAGTTCCTTGTTTCCATTGCCGCTGTAGTTGCCATGACGAGTGTACTGCTTGTTTTTCAAATGGGGCAACCAAGAATATGGATGAGCATGAGCCGCGATGGCTTACTGCCACCTGCGTTTCAACGCATTCACCCCAAATTTCAAACGCCTTCTTTCTCTACTGTTATAACTGGTTTGCTGGTAGGTATACCCATTCTTTTTACAGATAAAGTTTTTGTGCTCGACTTTACAAGCATTGCAACGCTCTTTGCATTCGTGCTTGTTTGCGGTGGTGTATTGCTTATACCAAAGAAAGAAAAAGTGCCGGGTAAATTCAACATACCATACATCAATGCAAAGATTATTTTTCCTTTGATCATAATAGCAGCATTATCTATGTTACTGCTGTACGATAAAAATTATTTAAGCAACCTTTTTAATATAACAGATGAAAATGCGTCGCTCGAAATATCTACAATCATCTTCTGGATTGTAATGATACTGATATCGGTTGCTACTTACCTTAAAAACTTCTCACTTATTCCGTTGCTTGGCCTTAGTACCTGCTTGTATTTGCTTACCGGCATGAGTGGTTCTAACTGGGCATGGTTTGCAAGCTGGCTTGCAATTGGGTTGATTTTTTATTTTTCTTACGGGTATAACAAAAGCAAACTGGCAAAAGGGTAAAAGGTTCTTTTGAACCAGGCTGAAGAATCATTGGTTAAGCGTTCCTTGCGTCGCACTCTTGTACAGCAGATATTCTATTCAGCAGTTTAAAATCCAGCTACCTGAAAGTATAAATCCTCGTCAGATGAAAAAAATAATTAAGCGTTCAGTCTTACTCATTGTAATCATTGCAATTGGTTGGGCGGTTCATTATGCATGGGTATCTTTTCCCATCATCAGCGGGTATGGTGCAAAGCAAATGTGTACCTGCATATTTGTTTCGGGAATGGATAAGGAATACCTCGAAAAAAATGAATTGGCAGGTTTTCCTTTTTCGCTTGCCAGTTATGAAGTAAACATGCAGGATTCTTCTGTAACCGGCTCTGTATGGGGCTTTGCAAAAAAGAAAGCTATTTACAGAAAGGGCATAGGCTGTACACTGATGAATGATATTGCTGAAAATGAATTAAAATCGCAGGTGTTTAATATACCAGCTCCTCCACCTATAAATACAGATATTGTTCCATGGCCAATGGGTGATAAGTTGCCTGATTCTTTTCCGGAAGGTATTAATAAAGAAAAATTACAGCGTACTGTTGATAAAGCTTTTGATGAACCGTTTGCAGATAAAAAAGTTCGTACCCGTGCCGTGGTGGTTGTATACAACGGTCAGCTTGTTGCAGAAAAATATGCACCGGGCTTTAATAAAGACATGCCGATGTATGGCTGGAGTATGGCCAAGAGTTTTACCGCAGCATTGGTTGGTACACTTGTAAAGCAAGGTATGCTCGATATTACAAAACGTGCACCTGTTGCCGAGTGGAGCGATCCAAATGATCCACGGCATAATATTACTCTTGAGAATTTATTACAACAGCAAAGTGGTCTTGATTTTAAAGAAGATTATACCGGCGCAAGCGATGTAACCAATATGCTTTATAAAGAAGATAACATGGCTGCATTTACTGCAAACCACAAACTTGCAAATACTCCCGGAACAGTATTCAATTACACCAGCGGCAACAGCAATATTATATCACGCATTATCAGGCAAACAGTGGGAGAGAAGGATTACGCGGCTTATCCTGCAAATGCTTTATTCAACAGGATAAATATGTATAGTGCTTTCTTTGAACCCGATGCATCTGGCACTTATGTGGGCTCTTCTTATATTATGGCTACGGCAAGGGATTATGCAAGGTTTGGGTTGCTTTATTATAACGATGGTGTTTGCAATGGCGAACGAATTTTACCCGAAGGTTGGGTACAGCAAACCGTTACAGCGCCACCTTCTAACAAAGCAAAAGAATACGGTTACCAGTTTTGGCTTAACGGAATTGACACAAGCAATCCTTTAAAACGTATATTCCCTGATGTTCCTGCCGATATGTATTACTGCGATGGTCACGCCTACGAGGATGTTTATATTATTCCATCCAAAAAATTAGTAGTAGTTCGATTGGGTTTAACGCTTGATAAGTCGTTTGATGAAAATGCCTTTTTGAAAAGTATTATTGACGCAGAAAAAAATCAATAGTTTTTGTTGGCGGGCTGGAGATCATTTTTCACCGTCCCTTGTTTCGAATTTGCTGCTTCGTCACGCAAATTCCTAACTTTTACTGCAGCAAGTAATACAGCTTCCCCCCCGCGTAGATCTAAGAGAAAAGAAACTTCACTATTGTATATTCTACTCCATAATAAAAGCTCAATAAATAATCCGAACGCACAAGAGTGCGACGCAAGTAAAGCTTCATAGCTGCATCAAAAGCCGGGTTCATAAAATATCTTTTCTTAAGCACATGTTACCATAATTTTGCAGCATGAAATACCAGGTTGGCGACGATATTCTTGTGCTGCACACAAATGAAGAAGGGAAAGTAATTGAGATCATCAACGATAAAATGGTGATGATAGAAGTGCGTGGTGTAAAGTTCCCTTCTTATACAGACCAAATTGATTTCCCTTACTTTAAAAGATTTACAGAAAAGAAAGCAATACTGCAACCCAAAAAAGAAAAAAAGTTTGTTGACGATGTACGCAAAGAAAAATTGAAACCGGCTGAAACACTGGTGGCAGAAGGAGTGTGGCTCTCACTAATCCCTAAATTTTCACTGGACGAATTTGGCGATGAGGTGGTAGAATTGTTTAAACTGCATCTTGTAAATAAAACTTCGCGGGGCTATAAATTTATTTACGAACAGCGGAGCCTGAGCGAAATAAATTTTGAATTGACCAATGAAATTACAGCCGCTCACGACTTTTATCTGCACGATATTAAGTTCACCGATTTTAACGATAACCCAACTTTGTTCTTTGAGTTTTCGCTGTTAACTGCAGATAAAAAGAAAGCTGAATTTACAGAGACATCCCTCAAGCTAAAAGGCAAACAAATTTTTCAGCGTGTAGAAGAAATGAAGAAGAAAAATGAGCCAACGATTACGTTTAAACTGTTCGAAAATTACCCAGATAAAACCTACGACGATAAGCCAAAAGTGTCTTCTTATATTGCAAATGAGTATTCTGCTTATGAAGCAAAAATGGCCAGGAAAAACCTTGAGCCGCCCCGCAGTGTAATTGACCTGCACATGGAAAAACTGAGCAACGACTGGCAGCACATGAGCAACTTTGAAATACTCACCATGCAGTTGAAAGAGTTTGAAAAATGGTATAATCTTTCCGTTGCACATCGCCAGGAAAACCTGGTAGTAATTCATGGTGTGGGCAGTGGAAAACTACGCGATGAAATACATGAAATTCTAAAGACCAAAAAGGAAGTCCGCTTTTTTATAAACCAGTACGATCACCGTTTTGGTTATGGCGCCACAGAAATTTTCTTTCAGTATTAATGCCGGGTAATAAACTGTACTGGCTGTTTACTTAAAACTTACTGTCTATAACTTATAACTTTGCATTGCTACAGGCCCGAACTATCGCTCCGTACTTGTACGGTGAGGAAAGTCTGGACAGCGCAGGACAACCCACCGGTGAATAGCCGGGTTTCGCGAAAGCGGAAACAGAAAGTGCCACAGAAAATAACTGCCATACCGGGCAACCGGCTGGTGAGGGTGAAAATGTGAGGTAAAAGCTCACGATGCTTTGCAGTAATGCATAGCATGGGTAAACCTTGGGTGCTGTAATGCCACGTATAGTACCGTTTTAAGAGCGGCCCGTTCAAGGTACAGGGTAGGCAGCAACATCCCGTCAGCAATGGCGGGAGCAGATAAATGATAGTTTAGAAACAGAATCCGGCTTACGAGGTTTGTAGTAAATGCCGTTGCAGCTAAAATTGCAGCGGCATTTTTTATTGAAGAAATTGTGGGGACGGGCTTTGAGTTCTTAGCTGATCGCCTGTTGTGTCACTCACTTGTACGTTCGGAACAATTAGGGCTCACATTGATTTAGTGGGGACTTATGCGAAAAGCTTGTACAGCCTGAACAAAAAGAACTTAGTATCAACTACTCCTCTTTGGTTGGCCCTAAACAGCTTGATTTTTGAATTAAATGATTCCGCATTGGCATTGGTATT